>JANWYV010000025.1 GCA_025055075.1 Blastocatellia bacterium | reverse complement strand
GCGAAGATTGGGCTAGCGGCCGTTGAGTCGCTGGTTAAAGATGATCGAGAGGGAAGTACGGGAGTGGCTAAAGTAGCCGTCGAGCCATTGATCCGGGTATTGGAAGGGAGAGACCTTATCAATCTTGTGGCGAGCGGTGGTCCTGCTGCATTGAAGTTATTGCTCGGGAAGCGGGTTGTGCACCCCTCCTATGGGAGGGGGGTGATCGAGAAGATCTATCGCGAGCAGCCGCCCGCTTTCGTAGTGCGATTCGAGAACCCGCCAGATGGGAAGAAGCTGCGAGTCGTGCCGCTCAAAGCGGATACTCTGGAACTGGAGTAGGGGACTATGGCGTTGCCGAAAGGCGCTGAGGAATTACTCATCGCGTTGCAGACGCCGTCACCAAAGGGCCATTGGGGCATTCCGGCGCTTTTATGGGGAGCGCCCGGCGAAGGGAAATCGAGTTTTGTGGAGGGGCTGGCCCGGGAGGGATTTCCCGTAGTCACGCTTATTGCCTCAATTCACGATCCGACCGATTTTTCGGGGATGCCAGTGCAGGAGAATGGGCGAGTGCGGTTCGTGCCGCCGGAGTGGAGTTTCGCTTTCGACGAAGCGCAGCAAGGCATCTTGTTCTTGGATGAATTGACGACGGCGCCTCCGTCAGTGCAGGCGGCGCTTTTGCGGGTGATTTTGGAACGGAAGGTAGGATTTCGCGATCTTCCTTCTGGCGTGCGGGTCGTAGCGGCGGCCAATCCTCCCGATATGATCAGCGGTGGATGGGAGTTATCTCCGCCTTTACGCAATCGGTTCCTGCATATTCGGTGGGAGTGGGAAGGGCGCGAGTATCTGACGGCGTTGCGCGAAGGATTCGCTCGACCGGCTCTCCCAGTCATTGATCCCACTCTGCATCGAGATAGCGTCGCCTACTGGAAGTTGCTTGTGGAAGCCTTTTTGCGCCGCAATCCGAATCTTGTGCGCACATCAGCTTCGGACGAAAGTCAGGCGTTCGCGTCGCCGCGCACCTGGGAGTTCGCCATTCACCTGATGGCTTCGTGCGACCTTTTGGGCAAAGCGCCAAAACCGGGACGAGAAGGAGCCGTCGTCTTCACGAGTCTGCTGGAAGGCTGCGTGGGGCGGGGAGCAGCCGTGGCCTTCGTGGGCTTCGTGAAGAACCTCCATCTCCCCGATCCGGATCAGGTGTTGGAGGGACGAGCCGCGGTGGAAGTCCAACGATTGCGCGATGATGAGCTATACGTGCTCTTCACGACTTTAGGCGCGTCGCTTCTTCGACGCGCGAGCGAGCAACGGGCGGATTTGCTCAGGGCGACGGAGATCTTCCTCCAGTTGGCGTTCGAGGTGTGCCGAAGCGGTCGCGTGGATACGATCTTCATCCCGATGAAGCACATCGCTCGTGGGCAAATTCTGCATCGAGCGGTCGAGGAAGCGCAAAAGATGAAGAGATTGAATGAACTTCAGAAGCTCATGCATCGCGTCTTCGATGAGACGCCGCTTCGCTCGTTTGTGGAGATGCTGGTCGAGGATTAAGGACCATGGAGAGAGAGGCGGTTGAGAGGATCGTGCGCATGGCGCGGGCTTATGCGGCCGAGCAGGTTCCCTGGTTGGCGCCGGCTCTTTATGCCGCGCGATTGGTGCTCACGGAATCTTGTCCTGGGTTAGCGGCCGTGGACGAGGGAATGCGCGTCTACTTCAATCCGCGCATGGTCGCCGAACTCGTAGGCGAAGGGGACCATTGGAAAGAAGCGATGCCGGAGTTGGGATTCGTGTGGTTTCATGAGATCGCACACCGGCTGCGCGAGCATAGCGAACGCGCGCGAGAGAAGAAGGCGCAGGCCAAGCTTTGGAACGTCGCAGGCGATCTGGAGATCAATGATGCTGCATTGTCCGGGTTGGAGCTCCCGCAGCGTTTTCCTGGTCCGGCGCCCCGTCAGTTCGGCTTGCCAGAAGGCAAGTTGGCCGAATTTTACTACGATCGGCTGCAAGAGAAATCGCGGGAGGAGCGGGAGAAACGGAAGGCGCCGTCTGATTCCACGACGGGAGGAGAGGGGGAACTGATGTCGGGGGGGCAGGGCGCTCTTTCGGAAGAAGAGAGTGAGTCGGGCTCGTCTGAAGAGAGCGAGCTGGACTTGTCGAGCGCAACCGGAGGGGCTGCTGATGAGCAGGCATCCGCATCGGAACAGCACGAGCGCGAGAGTTCCGCCGGGCGATCGAAGGCGTCTGCGGATGACCAGGAGGCCACGTTGGAACAGCCTGAGGGGTCGCACTCCTTGGACGAAGGCAGCGGCGCGCATGGGGAGAGGCGGTCGTGGGAGCTGCCGCAAGACGACGCAAGCGCGCCAGCGCTCTCGGAGGTGGAGCAAGATGTGATTCGGCGATCGGTTGCCGAAGCGATCGTGCAGCACAAAGATCGAGGGGACGTTCCGGCCGGATGGATGCGGTGGGCCGAACAGGTGCTTGCGCCCCGTGTGGATTGGCGCGAGGTGCTCAAGCGCCGCATGCGTGGCGCCATCGTCAGAGGGACTGGACAGCGTGTGGACTATAGCTTCGACCGGCCGCATCGGCGAGCGTCCGCTTACGCGCCGTTTCTGCCGCCATCGCTGCGGGGCGATTTCTTGCCGCGCGTCGCTTGCGTGGTAGATACATCGGGCTCAATTTCCGAACGCGAGTTGGCGCAAGCGTTGGCGGAAGTACGAGCGGTTCTGGAGAGCTTACGCACACCGATTACGGTCATCCCCTGCGACGCTGTTCCATACGAGGCTATCGAAATCTTCACTCGATCGGATCTTCTCTCGCGTTGTCGGGGACTGCCGGGCGGTGGGGGAACCGATATGGTCGCGGGGATCGAAGCCGCTTTGAGCTTACAACCGACGCCCGATGTGGTGCTTGTGCTGACGGATGGATATACGCCGTATCCAGTGCAGCCGTATCGCGTGCCTGTTCTTTTTGGCCTTTTCGTGAGGCGTAGCGAACGCGATGTGCCTCTCCCGCCCATTCCGCCCTGGCGTCACGAAGACATCGTGTTCATCGAGATGGAAGGAGGAGCGTGAGGCGGCGCGCACTATCGAGCCCGTACGAGATGCGCTCGCGGTCATCGCGGTGGAAACCTGAAGGTTGTGGAATCGAAGCTCTTCGTCGAGGAGGCGGGGTATGGAACCGTGGTTGATGCCGGACGAAGCGTCTCTGCCTTCGCGTCATGGGGATCTCATCAAGGGACTCGAGCAGGCGCGGTATCTTCTGGAGATGGCTGTGCGCGATGTGCCCGAGGAAGCCGTGTGGTGGGAGCCGGCTCCGACGGTGCCTTCGATCGGAGCGCGGCTGCAACACCTTCTCGGTGCGTCGCGGCGATTGGGGATTTATGCCTTCGAGGCGGATTATGATCCTGACGCGCTCGCGCAGATAGCGGAACGGGATTGGCTCCCGACGCATCGATCGAAGACCGATCTGCTGGAAGACGTGCGTCGCGTCTTCGAGGAGATCGGCCATAGGATTCGCCATCTGGATGAGTCTGCGCTCGATGAGCTGCGACCTGTGGGGCGTCGGCGGCTTCCGGTTCGGCGGTCGGTCATCCTACATCATCTCGTCGAACATGCGGCGCACCACGTGGGTCAGATCACCCTTTTAGCTCGTCTGTGGGAAGCGCGACGTCATTCCGCTTCGGGATCGGCATAGAAGGTGATTTCGGTGCGCCGCTTCCGAGCTGATGAAACCCTCGCAAGCGCTCATTGGGTGGACTGCTCGTTCCGTTTGAAGTGGGTGAGGCGAAGGCTCGGATGCACGGCGTTCGGAGGGTTCTCTCACTGGGTCCGGCGGAAGGGACGACTCTTGCGCTGAAGGCCCATGCCGTGAGATGATGCGCGTCGAGGAGGGGACACATGTACATCGCTCTGCTGTATGATCCGGTCGAAGACTATTTGCAACGGCGCGCGCCGTTTCGGGCGGAACATTTGGCGCTCATCGAGCAATGGCATCGAGATGGGCGGCTCCTCATGGCGGGAGCCTTTGAGCCGGCGGATGGAGCGCTCTTCGTCTTTCGCGTGAATGATCCGGCCGAGGTCGAAGCGTTCATCCACAGCGATCCGTACGTGCGGAACGGCCTCATTCGGTCGTGGCGCGTGCGGAAATGGAACGTGGTCGTTGGCGGGGAATGAAGGCGCTCGTGGTGATCGGCGCACGGTGAGCCGCTCTCCTTGAAGGAGGCTCTCGCGTCCGATTCGCGGAGGACGGCAGCGCGAGCGGAGACCGCGCGGTTTCATTGACACTCCCAGGGAGTTCGTCTATAGTTTCCCTTTGTTTTGGGGCAGGAGAATGCCGATGACCGAGACGTTGAATTTTCTGCCGATTCTGCTGACCTTTGCGATCGCGACGCTTCTAGCCATCGGCTTGGCCTTCGCGCCCCGATTCTTAGCTGTGCGACGACCAACACCGGAGAAGGCGATCCCCTATGAATGCGGGAAGGATCCGATCGGGTCAGCGCGCGAGCGGTTCTCGGTGGCGTTCTATCTGGTGGCGATGATCTTCATCCTATTCGACATCGAGGCGGTCTTCCTCATCCCCTGGGGAGTAGTGTTTCGCGACTTGGCGCGCGAGGTATCCGGGGGATTCGTCTTCGCGGAGATGATGATCTTCCTCGCGGTTTTGATCGCGGGGTACATTTACGCCTGGAAGAAGGGCGTCTTCGATTGGCATCGGTGACCTATGGTCGAGACATTGGAAAAAGCGGGAGTGCCGGAGATCATCACGGCGCGGTTTGAGGATTTGGTGAAGTGGGCGCGCAAATCGAGCCTGTGGCCGATGCAATTCGGCTTGGCCTGTTGCGCCATCGAGATGATGGCGATGATCGCCTCGCGCAACGACATCGCGCGCTTTGGGGCGGAGGTGTTCCGAGGTTCGCCCCGGCAATCGGACGTGATGATCGTGGCTGGGCGCGTCTCGCAAAAGATGGCGCCGGTCGTGCGTCGGCTCTATGAGCAGATGCCGGAGCCGAAGTGGGTCATCGCGATGGGCGTTTGCGCCTCGGCCGGGGGGATGTTCGACAATTACGCGATCGTGCAGGGCGTGGACAAGGTGATCCCCGTGGATGTGTACGTTCCGGGATGTCCTCCTCGGCCCGAGATGCTCATCTATGGGATCATGAAGCTGCAGGAGAAGATCGAGCGGGAGCGCTTGCGCCGCCGCGCCGTCGTAGGGGAGGAGGAATTGGTGGGCGCTCGCTGAGCCAGAGCGCCAACGCGAAATATGGAGGCTCAGGCGACACGACGTGACATCTTCGAGCAGCGATTCGGGCCGCACATCCTCGAAGCAAAAGAGCAGTGGGGGGAATTGACCCTCGTCCTCGCTCGCGAAGCCCTCGTTTCCATCTGTGAGGTCCTGCGCGATGATCCCGCGTTCGATTACAAGATGCTCGTGGACATCTGCGGTGTGGACCGGGGTGTGGAGGCCGATCCGCGATTCGAAGTCGTTTATCATCTCTATTCGCTCACCCATCGGCATCGGCTGCGCCTGAAGGTGCGGGTCAATGAAGACGAAACGGTGCCGACGGTGACCGGCATCTGGCCGAACGCGAATTGGTATGAGTGCGAGGTTTACGACATGTTCGGCGTGCGGTTCGAGGGCCATCCCGAACTGCGGCGGCTTCTGATGCCGGAGGAGTGGGAGGGATATCCGCTGCGGAAGGATTATCCGCTGCGGGGCTATAGGGGGTAACGTATGGCGGAATCGGAGGTCCTGCTGGAGGTCAAGCGCAGCCCGCTCGAGACGACGATGATGATGAACATGGGGCCGCAGCACCCCTCGACGCACGGGGTATTGCGGCTGGTGCTCACGCTCGATGGCGAGCGGGTCGTGGATGCGAAGCCCGACATCGGGTATCTCCACACGGGGATGGAGAAGCTGGCCGAGCACAAGAAGTACCAGCACGTCATCACGATCACGGATCGCACAGATTACCTCAACGCGATGGGGAACAATCTCGGCTACGTGCTGGCGGTGGAGAAGATGCTCGGGGTGGAGATTCCGCCGCGCGCGCAGGTCATCCGGGTGATGATGGCCGAGCTGCAACGGATCGCGAGTCATCTGGTGTGGATCGGGACCCATGGGTTGGATTTGGGGGCGATGAGCCTTTTCTTTTATGCCTTCGCCGAGCGGGAGAAGATCCTGCAATTGTTCGAAGCCGTTTCGGGCGGGCGTCTGACGCCGAGTTACATGCGCATTGGGGGGGTGATGGCAGATCTGCCCGAGGGATTCACCACGCGCGTGCTCGACTTCTGTCGGGAGTTCCCTCGGGCGCTCGAGGAATTCGACAAGCTTCTGACGAACAATCCGATCTTTCGCATGCGGACCGAGGGCGTGGGCTATTTGAGCGCGGAGGATGCCATCCGCTGGGGAGTGACGGGGCCGATCCTTCGGGCCTCGGGCGTCCCGTATGATCTGCGGCGCGTGCATCCGTATAGCGGCTACGAGACCTACGATTTCGAAGTGGCGACGCGGACCGAGGGCGACGTCTACGCCCGCTATCTCGTGCGCGTGCAGGAGATGCGCGAATCGCTGAAGATCATCCGGCAAGCGGTGGAGAAGCTGCCCCCCGGGCCGGTCAAATCCGACGATCCGCGCGTCTCGCTCCCGCCGCGGGAGAAGATGCTCACGCAAATGGATGCCCTCATCTATCACTTCTTGCTGACGGCCGAGGGGCTGAAGGTTCCGCCCGGCGAAGTCTACGTCGCCGTCGAGAGCCCGCGCGGGGAACTCGGTTATTACATCGTGAGCGATGGCGGGCCACGTCCCTATCGCGTGCATATCCGCGCGCCGTCGTTCGCCAATGTGCAAGCGCTACCGCTCATGGTCCGCGGGCAACTGATCGCCGATGTCGTGGCCGTGATCGCCAGCATTGACATCGTGCTCGGTGAGATTGACCGGTGAACGCCTCGGCGATCGAAGGAGGGGGAGAATGTTCTCGGCGGAGACGGAGAAGAAGATTCAGGAGATCATCGCGCGCTATCCGGTGAAACGCTCGGCCTTGCTGCCGGTGCTCTTCGTCGTGCAGGAGGAATTAGGCTATTTGCCCGATGAGGCGTTGCACGAAGTGGCGCGTCGGCTCGATCTCACCTTCCTGGACGTGGAGACAGTCGTCAGCTTCTACACGATGTTCCATCGGCGTCCGATCGGGCGGTATCACGTCCAGGTCTGCCGCAACATCTCCTGTTACTTGTGCGGTGCGGAAGCGATCCTCGAGCACTTGAAGCGGCGTCTGGGGATTCGTCCGGGCGAGACGACGCCCGATGGTCGGTTCACGCTCAGCGAGGTCGAATGCATCGGCGCCTGCAGTTGGGCGCCGGCCATGCAGATCAACTTCACGTTCTATCACCATCTGACGCCGGAGCGCGTGGATGAGATCCTGGCGTCGCTCCCGTGAGGAGGAGAATATGGAGAAAGTGCGTGTGCTGAGCGCTCGATTCGATCTGCCGGATTCGCACACGATCGAAGTCTATTTGCGAACGGGGGGGTATGAGGCGCTGCGGAAAGCGCTCACGACGATGACGCCCGAGGACGTCATCGAAGAGGTGAAGCGCTCGGCCTTGCGTGGGCGCGGCGGCGCGGGGTTCTCGACCGGCATGAAATGGGACTTCGTGCCGAAGGATTCCACCAAACCGAAGTACGTCATCGCCAATGCCGATGAGAGCGAACCCGGGACGTGCAAAGACCGCGTCCTGATGGAGAAGGATCCGCACGCTGTGCTGGAGGGGATCCTGCTGGCCGCCTATGCCGTGGATGCGCATCTGGCCTTCATCTACATCCGTGGCGAGTATTGGTACCTGAAGGAGCGGTTGGAGCGCGCCATCGAAGAAGCGCGGGCGCATGGATTTGTCGGCGCGAACATCCTGGGGACGGGCTTCTCTTGCGACATCATCGTGCATCCGGGGGCTGGCGCGTACATCTGCGGCGAGGAGACGGCGCTCATGGAATCGCTCGAGGGGAAGCGGGGGTATCCGCGGATCAAGCCGCCGTTTCCCGCGGTCGTGGGGTTGTACGGGTGTCCGACGGTGATCAACAACGTGGAGACGCTGGCCTCGGTGCCGCCGATCATCCTCAACGGTGGAGATTGGTTCCGTCAGCTCGGGACGGAGAAGAGCGGGGGCACGCGCTTGTTCGCCGTGAGCGGGCATGTGGCGCGACCCGGCGTGTATGAGCTGCCGATGGGGTATCCCATGAAGCGCATGATTGAGGAGGATTGCGGGGGCATTCGCGGAGGGAAGCGACTGAAGGCTGTGATCCCCGGCGGATCCTCGGCGCCGATCCTCACGGCCGAAGAGGTCGAGCAATGCACGCTCGATTTCGAATCGCTGGCGGCGCTCAAGTCCATGCTCGGCAGCGGGGCGATCATCGTCATGGACGAAGACACGGACATCGCGCAGGTCGTCTATCGGATCACGAAGTTCTACGAGCACGAATCGTGCGGCTGGTGCGTGCCCTGTCGCGAGGGGACCCGTTGGATGCGAAAGCTGCTGGAGCGTATCCTGAGCGGAGGAGGACGGCCGAAGGACATTGACCTGCTCCACCAACTGGCGCGCAACATCTTCGGCACGACGCACTGTCCCCTTGGAGACGCCGCGGCGTGGGCCGTCTATCCGGCCGTCGAGAAGTTCCGCGCGGATTTCGAGAAGTACGTGCAAGCGCCCGCCGTCTCCGTCCCGATGGAGGTCGGTCGGGTGTTGGCCGTGTGAGGCGCGCGGTGGAAGGAGGAGCGCGATGGAAACAGTGAAGGTGGTCATCAACGGGAAAGAGGTCGAGGCTCCGAAGGGGAAGCTGCTTCTGGAGGTCTGCTTCGAGGCCGGCTTCCCGGTCCCGAATTTCTGTTACTACAAAGACCTGCCTCCGCAAGCCGCCTGTCGCATGTGCCTGGTGCGCATTGAGAAGATGGGGCGGTTGCAAACGGCTTGCACCGTGCGGGTGAGCGATGGGATGGTCGTGACGACCGAGAGCGAGGAGATTCGCCGCGCGCGCGTGGCAATGGTGGATTTCATCCTGTCCAATCATCCCTTGGACTGTCCCGTGTGCGACAAAGGCGGCGAGTGCGAATTGCAGTGGATGGCGATGAACTACGGTGATTTGCTCGCCCGCTTCGACGAACAGAAGGATGCGACCGGCGAATATCCCCTGAGTCCGTTCATCTGGCTCGATCCTCAACGCTGCATCCTCTGCTATCGGTGCATTCGCGTGTGCGATGAGTGGGTGGGGAATCACGCCCTTGGCGTGCGGGGGCGCGGCGCGCACAGCGTGATCGTAGGGAACCGTGCCGACGGAACCTTGGAATGCGAGAACTGTGGCAACTGCGTGGAGGTCTGTCCCGTGGGCGCCTTGACGAGCGCCAACTTTCGATTCCGCGCGCGTCCCTGGGACATTCGCGATACGGTGACGACCTGCACCTACTGCTCCGATGGATGCCAATTGCGGTTGAGCGTGCGCGACGGTCGGGTCGTGCGAGCGTGGGCGAAGGACCTCACGAAGATGGACGCCGAGTTCGCGAACAAAGTCCTCTTCAGTTTCCGAACGGCGCCGGAGACGCGGCACAACTGGATCAACGAGGAATTCCTCTGCCTGAAGGGGCGATACGGGAACGAATTCGTCAACAGCCCGGAGCGATTGACGGTGCCGCTTGTGCGGCGCAATGGGCGTTTGGAGCCGACCTCTTGGGAAGAGGCGCTGAAGTATGTGGCGCATCGGTTGCTGGAGATCAAGCGCCGATATGGTCCGGAGAGCATCGCGTGTATTGGGTCGCCGCGCTTGACCAATGAGGATCTGTACATCCTGGCGAAGTTCGGGCGGCAGGTCGTGGAGACGCCGCATGTGACGCACGCCATGGATTTCGACTGGCGGCCGTTCTTCAAACGGCTGACGGTGCCGCTGCTCACCAGGCCTGCGTTGCGCGAGCAGATGTCGACGATTCTTCTGCTGGGGGGGAATCCGCCGGAATATCAGCCGATGACGGCCTATAGCCTGCGGGCGGCTGTCCACCGGCGCGGCGCGCGGCTTTACATCGTCGGCGCGCGTCCGATCAGCCGGCTGCAAGTCGCTACGCGCTTCTTCCACATTCGTCCGGGGTCGGAACCGGCCGTATTGCTGGCCCTGCTGGATGAAGGGGAGATCGAGCGCGCGGCTGAAGCCACGCAGTTGACGCGCGAAGAGCTGCAGGAGCTGCGACGCATCGTTTGGGAATCGGATCGGTTGGCGCTCTTGGTGAGCTGCGATGTGACCGGTCCGGCGCTGGAAGCGGCAGCCGTGCTCGGAGGACTCGTGCAGGCCAAAGGCGGAGGGATCGTGCGCGTGTCGCCATTGCTACGCTTCAACAACTCGCTTGGTGCCCTCGATATGGGCCTGGTCGCCGAACTGCCGACGCCCGAGCACGTGGGGCCGCAGATCAAGGCCCTTTATCTCATGGGGAGCGATCTCGTGCGCTTCTATGGCGAGGCGTGGCGTGAGGCGCTCATGCGGGCGGAATTGGTCGTCGCACACGAACTGTTTTTGACGCGCACGGCGGAGTTGGCGCACGTCGTGCTGCCGGCCATGAGCTTCGCTGAGCTGGACGGGACCTTCACCAACAACGCGGGACAGGTACAGCGGATTCGACGGGCGCTCAGCGCCGCCGGCGATTGGCGCCCCGATTGGATGATCATCGAGCAGATCGCGGCGAAGATGGGCGCCGATCTGGGCTGTCGGTATTCGGTGGTGAACATCTTTCGGGAGATCGCCGAGACGATTCCTGGGTATCAGGGCATCACCTACGCGCGATTGAACGAAGAGGGAGCGATTCAAACGGAGCGACCGCTCCTGCCCCTGGAGGCGATTGATCAGACGCGACTGTTAGAGCGACTGCGGGCGCAGGTCGAGACGATTGACCGCACGGCCGAACGTCTTCATGAACCGGCACCATTAGGCGTCGGGCTTTTTGAACCGGGGACGCTCACCGAGCATGTCCCCTTGCTCCGAGAGGCGTTCGGGTGGGGGATGAAAGAGTCGGTTGAAGCCGCGCGCTGAAGGAGAGCCGCGCATGCGCTTTGTAGCGGCGCAACCGTCTTCGAGATCAAGAGGGGGCGCGAATGGGCATTGTCGTTGAAGCCATCATCAAGATCGTCATCGTCTTCGGCGTCCTGCTCACATTCCTCGCCTATCTGGCGCTCTTTGAGCGGAAGATCCTGGGGTGGATTCAACTCCGATATGGCCCGAATCGCGTCGGCCCGTGGGGATTGCTGCAACCGTTGGCCGATCTGCTGAAATTCCTCTTCAAGGAGGACGTGCGGCCGACGACGCCGAATCCCATCCTCTTCAGCGTGGCGCCGATTCTGTCGCTCGTGCCGGCGTTGATGACTTACGCGGTGATCCCCTTTGGGGATCGGATCGAACTCTTCGGTCGAGAGATCACGCTCTACGTCACGAGCGTGAATGTCGGATTGCTCTACCTCTTTGCCTTGAGTGGTCTGGGGGTCTATGGGATCGTGCTCGCCGGATGGGCCTCCAACAGCAAATATTCGCTGCTTGGCGGGCTGCGTTCAGCGGCGCAGTTGATCAGCTACGAGTTGACGCTCACGCTCTCGGTCGTCGGCGTGCTCATTCAAGCGGGCTCGCTCGATCTGGTCGAGATCGTGCGGGCGCAATCGGGGACATATTTCGGGATCATTCCGAAGTGGCACATCTTCTGGTACCAGCCGCTTGGGTTCCTGCTCTTCTTCATCGCTGCCGTGGCCGAGACCAATCGCGCACCGTTCGATCTACCGGAAGCGGAGACGGAGTTGGTGGCCGGGTATCATACGGAGTATTCGGCGACGAAGTTCGCCATGTTCTACCTTGCTGAGTATGCGAACATCCTGGCCGTCTCGGCGCTCGCGACGACGCTCTTCTTGGGGGGATGGAACGGGCCGGGAGTGGAGCGCGTGCCGTTGCTCGGAGTCTTCTATTTCGCGGCGAAGACGGCTATCTTCGTCTTCATCTACATCTGGTTGCGCGCCACGCTGCCTCGCTTCCGATATGATCAGTTGATGCGATTCGGGTGGAAGGTCCTGCTGCCGCTGGCGTTCGCGAACATCGTGTTTTCCTCGGCAATGGCATTGGTGAGATGAGGGAGAGATCGCAGCAAGGCGAGGGGAAAGTCTCGGGCGCTCTCGCTGAGAGCGCCCGGGGCCCTTGTCGCGGAGGGGTATGGAACGCGCACTCTTTTTGATCTTCGCGCTCACGGCCGTTGTGGCGGCGCTCAATGTGCTGCTGCGGCGGCATCCGTTACATAGCGCTCTGGCCCTTTTGGTCGTGCTCGGAGCGATCACGGGACTCTACGTGCTGCTCGGCGCGTATTTCCTGGCGATGATCCAGGTCGTGATCTACGCCGGCGCCATCCTCGTGCTCTTCCTCTTCGTCATCATGTTGCTCAATCTTCGTGCCGAGGAGGCGCGGTTGGAGCGCCGGCCTCTCTTCCGATGGCTCGCCGTGCCCTTCGCGTTGCTTCTGGGAGCGGAGACCTTCTATCTCGTGCGCACCTTCAAGGAGAATCCGATCCCTTCGGGCACGAGCGTCGGTCTCACAGAGGCCGTTGGACGAGAGCTGTTCACGACGTATTTGTTGCCGTTCGAAGTCACATCGCTGCTGATCCTGATCGCCCTGTTGGGGGCCGTCGTCTTAGCGCGGAGGGGATGACGATGACGACGATTCCGATCTCTTGGTATCTGGCCGTGGCCGCCGTGCTCTTCACGATCGGCACGGTCACGGTCTTCGTCAAGCGAAATGCGATCGTGATGCTGTTGGGGATCGAGCTGATGCTGAATGCTGCCAATCTGACGGCAGTCACCTTCTCCAGCTATTTCCGCGAGCTTGGGGGGCAGATTCTGGTCTTCTTCGTCATGGTCGTGGCGGCAGCCGAAGCAGCCGTGGGATTGGCCATCATCATCTTGCTCTTCCGGCATCGGGAGACGCTGAACGTGGACGAGGCGCAACTGTTGAAGCTCTAGCGCCGGGAGGGGAAGGAGGATGCTGAAGGCACTCGTCCTGAGTCCGCTTATCGCGGCGGGGATCATCGGGATCTTCGGTCGGCGATGGAGCGAGCGCCTCATCGCTGCGATCGGATGCGGCTCGGTGGGGCTCTCGATGCTCTTAGCCTTTCGCGTCTTCTTCGGCGATCTTTGGCCGCGGCCTCCGGAGCATCGCGTGATCTGGGAGCCGTTCTTCTCCTGGATCGTCTCCGGACCGCTGCACGTGGAGTGGGGCTTTCATCTGGATGCGCTCTCGGGCGTCTTCATTCTCTTCGTTACCTTCGTCGGCTTTTGGATCCATGTCTTCGCCGTCGGGTACATGCGGGGCGATCCGGGCTATGCGCGGTTCTTCGCCTACATGAACCTCTTCATGTTCATGATGCTCGTGCTCGTGCTGGCCGATAACTTCCTCGTGATGTTCGTGGGATGGGAGGGCGTCGGGCTGTGTTCGTATCTCCTCATCGGCCACTACTTCGATCGGACATATGCGGCGAGCGCCGCGAAGAAGGCCTTCATTGTGAATCGCATCGGGGATTTCGGCTTCGCGCTCGGCATCATTCTGATCTTCGCGACGTTCGGGACGCTGCGCTTTCCGGAAGTCATGGAAGCGATCGCCATGCGTTTCCCCGAGCCCGAAGCGTTTGGCGAGATCGGGCTTTTGACGGCGATCGCGCTGCTGTTGTTCGTGGGCGCGACGGGCAAGAGCGCACAGATTCCGCTCTACGTTTGGCTGCCGGATGCCATGGCGGGACCGACGCCCGTCTCCGCGCTCATTCACGCGGCGACGATGGTGACGGCGGGCGTCTACATGGTCGCGCGCTGCAGCGAGCTGTACGCGCGATCGCTCACGGCGCTTTTCATCATCGCGGTGATCGGCGGTGTGACGGCGCTCTTGGCCGCGACCATCGGCCTGGCGCAGTGGAATATCAAGAAGGTGCTGGCCTATTCGACGATCTCGCAACTGGGGTACATGTTCCTCGCCTGTGGCGTGGGCGCGTTCTCGGCCGCGATCTTTCACGTCGTCACTCATGCGTTCTTCAAAGCCCTGCTCTTTCTCGGTGCCGGTTCGGTCATCGTCGCGCTTCATCATGAGGAAGACATGCGGCGAATGGGGGGGCTCAAGCGCGCGATGCCCATCACGTATGGGACGATGCTCTTCGGGTGGTTGGCGATCGCAGGACTTCCGCCCTTCTCCGGCTTCTTCAGCAAGGACGAGATCCTCTGGCGCACGTGGACGAGTCCGGCGCTTCCGGAGCCATGGGGGCGCGTGCTCTGGATGATCGGATTGGCGACGGCGATTCTCACGGCCGCGTACATGACGCGGCTCATGGTGCTCACGTTCGAGGGGGAGGAACGTTTCGCGCGGCATGGCGATGGACATGGAGCCGAAGTGGGAACCGCTCCTGCGACTGCTCCGCGCGAGTCGCCGCCGGTGATGACGATCCCGCTTTTGGTGCTGGCCGCCCTCTCCCTCGGCGGAGGATGGATTGGAATCTCGGAAGCCTACACGGGCGGCCGGATCGCCAACGGATTCGAGCAGTTCGTGCGGCCGGCGCTGGCGCGCGCGCCCGTCCATCCCGATCATCTGGCGATCGCCGCCGAGGAACCGAGTCACGGCTTGGAGTTAGGCCTGGCGGCCGTGACGGTTCTGGCTGTACTCGTGGCCTTGCTCTGGGCACGTCGCTTCTATCGGCGCGATCCGTTGCGTCCGGCGCCGCGACTGCTGGAGAACAAGTACTACGTAGACGAGGTCTACGAAGCGCTCATCGTTCGACCGATTGTGCGGGGCTCGACCGTGCTGTTGTGGAAAGTCTTCGACGTCGCCTTGATTGATGGAGCCGTGAATGGAGTGGCGTCGGTCGTCGCCGCGTGCGGAACCGTCTTGCGACGGCTGCAGACGGGGCTCGTGCGCAGCTACGTCGTCATGTTTCTCATCGGCGCTTTGATCGTCTTGGGGTATTTCGTCTTCGTCGGGGGCCGGATTCCGGCGCCCTGAAGGAGAGGGGGCATGAGGGGGCATCTGCTGAGTTGGCTCACGTTCGCGCCGACCGCGGGCGCGCTCCTATTGCTTGTGGCGCGCGTGCTCATGGGGGCCGGGGATGAGACGATCCGTCGCCTGGCGCTCGCGCTCTCGCTCATTCCGCTGGGGCTTTGCGTTCCGTTGCTTCTCGGATTCGATCCGACGGCCTCCGGCCCACAAATGGTCGAGCGCGCCCCGTGGATCCGATTCTTCGGCTTCAACGTGGATTATTTCCTGGGCGTGGACGGTCTGAGCCTCTGGTTCGTCGTCCTGAGCGCGTTGCTCACGACGATCGCGATCCTGGCGAGTTGGCGCGCGATTGAGCGACACGTCCTGGAGTTCCACATCTTCTTGCTCTTACTGGAGACGGGGCTCATCGGCGTCTTCGTCGCGCTCGACATGTTCCTCTTCTTCATCTTCTGGGAAGTGATGCTCGTGCCGATGTACTTCTTGATCGGCATTTGGGGATATGAGCGGCGCATCTACGCCGCCGTCAAATTCATCATCTACACGATGGTCGGCTCGGCCTTGATGTTGGCGGCCATCATCAGCCTGTATTACCTGAACGGCGGGACGACCTTTGACATCCCCGCGATCACGGAGAACGTGCGGGCGGGCCGACTCGTACTGGATCCGACGACGGAACGATGGCTCTTCTGGGGCTTCGCGTTGGCGTTCCTGATCAAGGTGCCGCTCTTCCCCTTCCACACGTGGTTGCCGGATGCGCACGTGGAGGCGCCGACGGCTGGATCGGTGATCCTGGCCGGCGTGCTGTTGAAGATGGGAGGGTATGGCTTGTTGCGCTTCAATCTCCCGCTCTTCCCGCGCGCCACGGAAGAATTCGCCGCCCTCCTTTGTGTGCTCGCCATCATCAGCATCATCTATGGAGCGCTCGTCTCGATGGTGCAGCCCGATCTGAAGAAACTGATCGCGTATTCGTCGGTGAGCCACATGGGGTTTGTCGTGCTCGGCATCATGGCGCGAACGGAGATGGGAATGCAGGGGGCGATCTTCCAGATGCTCAGCCATGGGATTTCGACGGGCGCACTCTTTGTCATCGTCGGGATACTCTCGGAGCGACGGCATACGCGGGCGATCGCGGAATTCGGGGGATTGGCGCGTCCGATGCCCGTCTTCTCCGCGCTCTTTGGGATCTTGGCCTTGGCCTCCGTGGCCCTCCCAACGCTGAGCGGATTCGTGGGCGAATTCCTCGTCTTGGTGGGGACGTACACGTCCGACCTGGCGCATGCGCGAGCGTATACGGTTTTGGCCGCGACGGCGATGATCCTCTCGGCCGCCTACATGCTCTGGATGTTGGAGCGCGTGCTCTTTGGGCCGATCACGCATGAGGAGAATCAGCATCTGCCCGACGCGAACGGACGGGAACGCCTCGCGCTCATTCCGATGGCGGTGCTCGTGATCGTGATGGGCGTGCTCCCGAATCCGATCTTGCGACGCACGGATCAGGCGGTCCAAGAGGTGAAGCGAGCGGCTCACGGCGCCGTCCTCGTGCAGGCCGAGCCTGCGGGCCAACGCGCGCCGAATTTCGCGCGTCCGCAAGACGCCGCACGCGAGCAAGCGGAGTCGTTGAGGCGGAGGTGAGGCATGGAGACATTGGGGATCAACTACCACGCCATCGGACCGGAACTGGTGCTCGCGGTGACGGGAGTGCTCGTCATGTTGCTGGAAGCCTTCTCTCCGGGGAAGAAAGTGCGCGACGCCGTCCTGACGGCGGCGGGCATCGTCCTCGCGGGTGTCGTCGCCTTGACCTTGTGGGATGAGGGGCCGATGACGGCCTTCTCCCGAATGGTCGTCGTGGATGGCTTCCGCGTCTTCTTCACGCTGGTCATTTTGTTCGGCACGCTGTTGACCATCTTCGTCTCGTGGGGCTTCCTCGATGAAGAGCGCATTCCGCCGGGCGAATACTTCGCCCTGTTGCTCTTTGGCGCTGTCGGGATGACGCTTCTTGTGGCGGGCAACGATCTGGTGCTGTTGTTCCTGGCACTGGAGACGATCACGATCGCCACGTATGTGCTCGCGGGGTATCGGCGAGAGGACGCGCGCTCCACGGAATCGGCGCTCAAGTATTTCATCCTCGGCGCCTTCTCCTCCGCCTTTCTGCTGTACGGGATCGCGTTGCTCTATGGAGCGACGCGCACGACCAATCTCGCGGAGATGGCGCGCGTGGTGAGCGGGCCGCTCGGGCAAGCGGAGACCGTCCTGCTGATGGCGGGAGCGGCGATGCTGTTGATTGGTTTCGGCTTCAAAGTGACGACGGTCCCGTTCCACGTGTGGACGCCTGACGTCTACGATGGGGCTCCGACGCCGGTGACGGCTTTTCTCTCAACGGCGCCGAAAGCCGCAGGCTTCGCGGCCTTCTTGCGCGTCTTCTCGATCACGTTCGCGCCCTTGGGAATCGAGAGCGCCGCCGATCGGCTCGCCTCGCATTGGGTCGCTGCCGTCACGGCGATGTCCATTCTCAGCATGACCTTCGGGAACTTCATCGCGATCGCGCAGACGAACATCAAGCGCATGCTCGCCTATTCGTCCATCGCGCACGCCGGATATGTCCTGATCGGCGTGTTAGCTCGCGATTGGGCAGCCGTGGCCTTCTACATGCTCGTCTACACGATCATGAATCTGGGCTGCTTCGCCATCGTCGCGCTTTGGGCCCGTCGAGGAGACGAACGGGTATTGATCGCCGACTACGCCGGATTGGGCTTTCGGCAGCCGATGCTCAGTTTTCCGCTGGCCATCTTCCTGGTGAGCCTGGCCGGATTCCCCGGCACGGCCGGATTCGTCGCCAAATTCTGGCTCTTCAAATCGGCATGGGGGGCAGGATTTCCCGAACTGGTCATCATCGGCGTCTTGAACACGGTCGTCTCCGTCTACTACTATCTCTACGTCGTGATCGTCATGTTCTTCCGCGAGCCAAAGGAGGAAGTGCCGCGTGTTCCGCTCCCGCGTGCGTTCGTCGCGACGATGCTCGTCGCTTTGGTCGGCGTCTTCTACTTGGGACTCTTGCCCACGCGCGTCTTCGCGTTCTTGAACGCCGCGCAGAATCTGCTGGCGATCGGGCAGCAATGAGCGCGAATCGGGCCGCCGAGAGTCGCTCGGCCCAGAGTCGTTCACGGCCCGCGCTCGCGGCTCGGAGAGCACGGAGGGGGATCATGAGAGGACGCAGCGTCATCGCCACCGCGCTTCTGTTCGTCCTTTCGGGGATCACCGCAGCGGAGCCGCAGTTGACACCGCCGCCGCTGTCGTTTCGGGTGACGACGCTCAAGAATGGACTGCGCGTCATCACTCACGAGGATCGTTCGGCACCGGTCGTCAATCTGCAGGTGTGGTATCACGTGGGATCGAAGGATGAACGACCCGGACGGACGGGGTTCGCGCATCTCTTTGAGCACCTCATGTTCAAGGGATCGAAGAACGTCGGCCCTGAAGAGCACACGGAGTTGATCAAGAGCATCGGCGGCGTGGACAATGCGTACACGACCGAAGATGTGACCGTCTACTGGCAGACCTTCCCGAGCAACTACTTGGAGATGGTCCTCTGGCTCGAGGCCGATCGTATGGCCTCGCTGGCGATCACGGAGGAGAATTTCCGATCCGAGCGAGAGGTCGTCAAAGAGGAACGCCGATTGCGCATCGAGAATCCCCCTTATGGACGCGTCATCGAGCTGCTCTATGCGAACGCCTTCGACGTGCATCCGTACAAGCACATCGTCATCGGGAGCATGGAGGATTTGAACGCCGCGACGGTCGAGGATGTGCGCGAGTTTTTCGAGACCTATTATGTGCCCAATAACGCGACCCTCGTGATCGCTGGCGATTTCGACACGCGCCAAGCGCTCGCTTGGGTGGAGAAGTACTTCGGGAACATCCCGCGCGGGAAGCGTCCGATTCCGCGCGTGACGGTGAAGGAGCCGCCGAAGACGCGCGAGAAACGGCTCACCGAACGGATGAACGTGCCGCTGCCGGCATTCGTCGCCGGATACTACATGCCCGAAGAGAGCCATCCCGATGCCTATCCGCTCAAGATCATCTCGCGCATCCTCTCGGCCGGGCAGAGTTCGCGTCTTTATCGAAAGCTCGTGTACGAGCAGCGCATCGCCGCCGCAGCTTTCGGGGGAGGGAATTTCACCGAGCATCCGAACCTTTTCTTCACCCTGGCCATTTTGAATCCCGGGCGCACGCCGGAGGAGGCGGAGAAAGCCATCGTCGAGGAGTTGGAGCGATTGAAGACCGAACTCGTGCCCGCGCGAGAATTGGAGAAGGCGAAGAATCAGATGGTCGCCGAGATCCTCTTCGCGCGACAGTCGAATCAAGGCAAAGCGGAGGCATTGGGCCGTGCTGCCGTCCTCTTGAAAGATCCGGCGCGCGTCAATACGGAAGTTCAGCGCCTCTTGGCCGTGACGCCGGAAGAGATTCGGCGCGTGGCGCAACGATATTTCACCGAGACGAATCGGATCGTGCTCACCATCCTCCCGACGCAAGCGGAGGAGAAGCGCGCCTCTCAGTGAGGCACGATCCACCTTCAAAGGGGAGGGCGAACAATGCGAGAAACGGCGCGTCGAAGCATTCTCCTGCTGGTGTTGGTGAATCTCGCGGGGATACCGGCGCTGGGACAGAAGCCGGTGCCGCCACCGCCGCAACCCCCTCGGCCCTTTCGATTCCCAGAGTTCACGACACGGACGCTTCCCAACGGCCTGCGGGTCATCGTCATCGAGCATCGGGAACAACCGACCGTGAGTCTGCGGCTCTTAGTGCGAGCGGGTGCTGAGCAAGATCCTCCGGACCGTCCGGGATTGGCTTCGCTGACGGCAGCGCTTCTGGACCAGGGCACGAAGACGCGAAGCGCCATGCAGATTGCTGAGGCGATTGAATTCGTCGGAGGGCAGATCAGCACGGGCGCATCCTGGCATCAATCGTTCGTCGCCGTCTCGGTCCCCAAGCCGGGAGTGGAAGTGGCTTTCGAGATCCTCGCCGACGTCGTGCGCCATCCCGTCTTCGCCGAGGATGAGATCGAGCGACAGCGACAGCAGCTTCTCTCCGGGTTGCGCGTGCAGGCGAATGATCCGGGCTATCTCGCTTCGACGGCAATCGAGCGTGCGCTCTTTGGCGCCCATCCCTATGGACATCCTCCGGAGGGGACGCTCGATTCGCTCCCTCGCCTCACGCGCGCTGATCTGATCGCCTTCCATCAAGCCGTGTATCATCCGAACAATTCCCTGCTCGCCATTGCGGGGGACATCACAGCCGCCGAGGCCTTTGCGAAGGCGGAGAAGTATTTCGGCGATTGGCCCAAGGGAGAAGTCCGAGCGGCCGTCGTCCCCGCGCCAGCTCCGACGCGCGGGCGAAAGCTCCTGCTCATTGAGAAATCCGATGCCGTGCAAACGGAGATTCGATTGGGCAAAGTGGGAATCGCGCGCCGCGATCCCGACTATTTCGCGCTCCAAGTCCTCAATGCCATTTTGGCGAGCGCTTCCGGGAGCCGCCTTTGGGATGTCTTGCGACGCGAGCGTGGATTGACCTATGGCATCAGTAGCCGCCTCGAAGCGCGTCAACAGCCGGGCAGCTTGACGATCTCCACCTTCACGCGGACGGAGAAGACGAGCGAGACGCTTCAGCTCGTCCTCAGCGAATTGGATCGCATCGCGCGCGAGCGCGTCACGGAGGAAGAGCTGCGAAAGGCGAAGAATTTCCTGGCCGGCGTCTTTCAACTCCGTCTGGAGACGCCGGAATCCCTGGCGGCGATCGTCCTGGATGCCGTGAATTATGACTTCGATTACGCCTACTTGAACGCCTACCGAGATCGTCTTCTCTCGGTGACGGCCGAGCAAGTGCAGGAGGTCGCGCGAAAGTACGTTCGCCCGGAGGATCTGGTCATCGTGCTGGTCGGGAATGTGAGCGCTTTCGAGAAGGACGTCGCTCACCTCGGACCGATGGAGCGTATCGCGTATACGGACGTGGATTTCACGCGCCCCGATCTGAAGCGAGAGAGGCCGGCGGCTGTCGCCGCCACCCCGGAGACGAGAGCGCGCGCGCGGGAGATCCTCGCTGAGGTTATGAGGGCTGTCGGAGGTCGCGAGGCTGTGGTCGGCATTCGGGACGTCGCGATCGCGGGGGAAGCCACGATCTCCACGCCATTTGGCGAATTCAAAGGCGAGCACCGCATGTTCGTGCGACTGCCCGATCGGCTGCGCACGGAAGTGAGGCTGCCGCAGATGACGATCGTACAGGTCCTCAGCGGTGACTCCGGTTGGGTGAGCACACCGATGGGGACGCAGGAAGTTCCCGCACCAATGGTGAAAGAGCTGCGCGCAGCACTCCGTCGGTTCTTCTTCCAACTCCTTCGAGCCGAAGAACAAGAGGGGGTCATCGTCTCGTACCTCGGAAGCGAAACGGTGGAGGGAAAGTCCGTTGACGTCCTGCAATATCAGGACGGCGAGCACGTCTTCAAACTCTACATCGAGACGGCTTCGCGCCTCCCCTTGAAGCTCAGCTATCAAGGGACCGATCCCTTCTCCGGAACGAGAGCGGAGTTCGAGGAAGTGTACTCGGACTACCGCGAGATCGCCGGCGTGAAGTATCCCTTCCGCACGCTGACGCGACAGGAAGGGAAGCGCTTCGCCGAACTCGTCCTCAGCGATGTGAAGATCAACGCCGGCGTGTCCGACGATCTGTTCAAGAAACCCTGAACGGAGGATGGAACGATGAAGCGCGGAATCGCCCTACTCATGATCCTCCTCGGCGCGGTGCCAGCGGCGGCGACCTCGGCCGAGAAGAAGCGGCTCACCATGCGCGATATGCTCTCCTTTCGACTCGTGAGCCAACCGGCGCTCTCGCGCGATGGTCGGCGCGTGGCCTTCGTCGTCGCCGAGGCCGATTTTCAAGAGAGCCGGTATCGGACGGACATCTGGGTCGTCGAGACCGAAGGGGGGAAGCCGCGGCCATTCACGCGGAGTCGAGAGGACGAATCCATGCCGCGCTGGTCTCCCGATGGGCGGTGGTTAGCGTTTCTCTCCAATCGGCCGGGGCGCGCGCCCGAGGCCCGGCAGGAGGAAGAAGAAGACCGCAGGCCGAAGAACCAGATCTGGATCATGCCGAGCGATGGAGGAGAAGCCGTTCAGCTCACGCAGGCCGAAGAGGGAGTGATCGCTTACGAGTGGGCGCCCGATAGCCGCGCGATCATCTACCTGACGCGCGAGACCTTGCCCAAGCCGGAGCGAGAACGGCGCGAGCGAGAACGCAAGTACAAGTTCGACGCCATCGTCGAGGAGAAGGAACGCTACCGACGCGAATTCTGGACGGTCGAGATCGAGACGCGAAAGGCGACGCGCCTCTTCGAAGGCGATTACGGCATCGCGGAGTTCGAGGTCTCTCCCGAAGGGAAACGGATCGCCTACGCCACGAATTACACGGGGCGCGTGGACGATGGCAAGAAGTTCGACATCTGGGTCTTCTCCCTCGACGAGGGACGAGCGCGACAGCTCACGCGCCGCCCCGGTGGCGAGCGCTCGCCGCGCTGGTCGCCCGATGGCCGATGGATCGCTTTCCTCGCTCCACAGATCGCCGAGATCCCGTATTCGCAGAGCGAGCTGTTCTTGGTCCCAGCCGACGGGGGAGAATGGCGTGAAGTGACGAAAGCGTTCGACCGCGGGGTTGAGGGAGGCCGATGGCATCCCGCGGGGCGCGATCTCTATGCGCTCGCTTTGCTCGGCACCGAAACGCACCTCGTGCGCATCCCGATAGATGGTGGATCGCCCGAGCCGATCACGCGCGGCGCGCGCGTCATCTCCGCTTTCGATCTCTCGGCCGATGGTCGGACGCTGGTCTTGCTCAGCGAAGATGCGCGCTCGCTTCCCGATCTCTGGCTTTTGCGATCGGGAAGCAATGACCTGACGCGACTCACCGAGATGAATCCCCAATTGCAGGAGTTCGAGATCGCGGAACACGAGGTCATCCGCTGGAAGAGCGTGGATGGGCTGGAGATCGAAGGGGTGTTGGTCAAGCCCGTGGGATATGAACCGGGCAAGCGATATCCGCTGCTGGTCGCTGTGCACGGCGGTCCCCATTCGCGCGTGGTGAACGCTTTCCGCCAGTACTACAACTTCCAAATCTGGGCGGCCAACGGCTACGCCGTCTTCGCGCCCAACTTCCGCGGCAGCTCCGGATATGACGGGAAGTTCGACATCGCGAATCGCCGCGATTTGGGCGGCAAGGATTTCCAGGACATCATGACTGGCGTGGATCATCTCATTCGGATCGGCCTGGCCGATCCCGATCGCTTGGGCATCTTCGGCGGCAGCTATGGCGGCTACATGACCAATTGGGCGATCACGCAAACGGATCGGTTCAAAGCGGCCATCTCGATGTACGGCATCTTCAACCTCATCACCGACTTCAGCAACTCCTATCTTCCCAGTTGGGAGCCGGATTACTTGGGCGCCTACTACTGGGACGATCTCGACATCTACATCCGGCGCTCGCCCTTCGCCTACGTGAAGAACATCAAGACGCCCGTCCTCATCTTGCATGGCGAAGCCGATCCGAACACGTTCATCTCCAACTCCAAGGAGATGTACACGGCGCTCACGCATTTGGGCAAGACCGTCGAGTTCGTGCGCTATCCTCGCGAAGGCCACGGGTTCCGCGAATTGAACCATCGCTTGGACGAAATGCGCCGGTGCTTGGAATGGTTCGATCGCTACGTCAAGGGAGGCGCGAAGACGGAGTACGGGCTTGAGGAATGGGTGCCGGCTGGCGATTGGGAGTTCGAGGTGGCCTCTGTGAATCCGAACGTCGCGTATCCGGGGCATGCGACCGACGGCACGATGGTCGAGGTCACCCTCCTGTTCAAGAGCAAAGGGCGCGAGAGTCGAGCGCTGGAGTTACATCTGGAGCGAGACGTGGTCGTCCTCGATGAGACCGGACAAACGCTCGCGCCGCGCGGAATCCCTGTGGAAGTCGCGGGGGCTCGCGCGCTCGTCATGGGCGGCGGACGCTTCGTCGCGGCTCCCGTCGCCGGCGAAGCCACGACGTATGTCCCGCTCCGTTTGACGTTCGAGGTGCCCAAAGGACGACAAGCCGTTCGTCTTCGCGTGCGCGATTTTCCTAGCGTGAATCTGCAAGCCCGATGGCGGGAGTTGCCTCGCTCCTGAAGGGCATCGGCTCACGCTCGCCACGCGGCCCTCTTTCGCAAGGGCTCCAAAGGCTCGACCGTCTCACGATCTCGGCGCGTTCGCCACGGCGCGCGTCTGCTGCAGGAAATCCTTCCACGCGCCTTCCATGAGCAAAGCCGCGAAGGGATCGCGAACCGGCGTGTAGTAGATGACGCGCGGATCGGGGAAGGACCGCCACTCGCTCGCGGGCGCTCCCGAGACCTGCTCGACAGCCGAGCGAAAATCCTCGCGCTTCAATTCCGCCTTCCGCAGGAAAACGAGATATTCAGCTCCGGGCAGAAACGTCGCCTTGCCGAATTCGCGCGGATCGGCCAATCGCCCCGGGACATAAATCATGAGCACGTCGCCCGCCTGTCCGACGAGCGGAGCATCCTCGATCCGCTTCGGGTTCCGATAGATCACTTCGCGCACGTTCATCCGATAGACGACTCCCAGCATGTAGCGTTCCGCTCGCGCCGGATCGAGGACAGGGCTGCGCTCTCGCTCACGGCGATATTTGAGCAGGTCGATGACCGGATGATACGCCTCGGCCGTGGCCACGACGACCAGATCGCTCTTGCCGAGCAAATCCCGAATCTGCTCGATGCGCCGCTCGCTCTGTCCCAGCGGCCATAGGAGCAGCCCGATGATGAGTCCAACGAGGATCGGCATTTCCGTGCGCCGAGAAGAAAAAATCGTGGTGGCGGCGGCAGGACTCGAACCTGCGACCTAGGGGTTATGAATCCCTCGCTCTAACCAACTGAGCTACGCCGCCACCGCATTGAACGTTCGCACCGTCGAGGCGCCGAGGAGACTTTCCGTGAGCGGAGCGAAAGCCATTCGCCGACTTCCCAAATCGCTCGCTCCATCGCTTTCTCGCCGCCTCACGGCTTTTCAATTTTGCCCGACGCGCCCACGCGCGTCAAGAGGCGCTTCCAAACGTCGAGGCGAAACGGGACGACGATTCGCCTCGGGATCGCGCCTCTACGACAGCTCCGAGCATTGAGAGCGCAGAGCAACTCCCGGCGTTTGCCTGCCGTGCGCTCGAACGGCTTCAACGGCAGACGATTCCAGACATCGAGATGGAAACCCAATTGCAGCAGCAGCGAAAAAACGCCACGCGAAACGCCGAACGAAAGGCGCAGCAGCCGAACAGTTCGCTCGCGTTCGACTCGCACGGGCTCGGCCCGAGCGATCCTCGACCGTTCGATAGCAAGAAGTCGAGAACAGCCCTCTGCGATCCGTCCAGCCGCCCGATCGAGTCTATCCGATGGCGAGAGGTTGAGGACGACCTTTCGCCGCTCGTCCAATCGCGACTCGTCCAGCGGCTCGATCATTCGACGGTCACCGGTCGCATCGGGCGCCGCCGCGATCTTCCGCTTGGGAGGAAGGGCGACGAACGTCCACGAGCATCCGATCCGCGGAAATTCGGCGACGATACGATCGCGCGATGCCACAAGCGACGAACTTCCGCGAGCAGCCACTCGTAGGCCTCATCTCACGATCTGCCCACCAAGATGAAGGGGGCCCAATAGAAGGGGTGCACGAATCCTTCCTCTTGCAGCAACTCCAAGCGCGCGCGTCGCAAGGCTTCGGCTTTCGATTGGCCCGCTTTCAAATGCCGGTACAACCGCACCATCAATTCCGCCGTCGAGACATCGGCCACCTTCCACAAGCTCACCAGGACGGCCCGCGCTCCCGCATACAAAAAGGCGCGGGTCAATCCGACGAGCCCTTCGCCCCGCACTTGCTTGCCCAATCCCGTCTCGCAAGCCGAGAGCACCACCAGTTCGGCCTTCAGGCGCAGGCTGTACAGGTCGCGGGCCGCCAGCCAGCCATCGGCCAGGCGCAGGCCCGAGAACATGGGGTTATCGGGGCGGAAAGCCCCGTGGGTCGCGATGTGGAGAACCCCGGCCTGGGGTGCAGCCGTAAAGAAATTCTCCAGGGTGGCCCTTTCTCCCATAAAGATATGGGCGTTCTGGAAGATTCGGCCGATCTGTTCGACCTCTTCAAGGGTCTGGGGAATGTGCTCGAGGGAAACGCCAAAAGCCACCAGCGGAGCGGCCTCGAGGCGCTTGCGCTTACGGCACAAAGCGTACACAGCCGCACTGGGCGTAAAGGAGACTTCCGCACGATCCAGCAGGTAGCGCTCACCATCAAACAAAGCCGCGAACGGCACGGCGTGCAGCACCCCATGGGGAACAACAACGAGGGGTTGGCCGGAGAAGCGTAGCGGCAAGGGTTCGATGAGCAGACGATACAGGGCCTGGAGCTGCTCATCCACCAGGCGCTTGAGGGTCTCCTCACCGTAAATTTTGAGCATGATGCCACCCTGAGCCACACGGCTCAGGAAGAACTCGAGCTGCTCGACATGCCGCTGAACCTGCTCCAAAGAG
>JANWYV010000024.1 GCA_025055075.1 Blastocatellia bacterium | reverse complement strand
TGGCTCCCGGACGAAAAAACCCACCGCAAGCCAGGGTCGGTGGGCAGTCCGCTCTTCCACGTGGAAGTTCGAATAGTCCGCGAGGATCGCGACGTCGGGCCCGGCGAAGTGGGAGAGTTGTGGATCCGGGGTCCCCATGTGGTCCCCGGCTACTGGAATCACCCAGAGGAAACGGCGCGCACAATTGTGGAGGGCTGGTTGCGGACTGGGGACCTCGCTCAGTTCGATGAGGAAGGGGACTTTTACATTGTTGGTCGGATCAAAGACGTGATCATCTCGGGCGGAGAGAACATCTATCCGGCGGAAGTCGAGAGCGTGCTGTTGGGGCATCCGGACGTGATGGAAGCCGCCCTCATCGGCGTGCCGGATCCCGAATGGGGAGAAGTCGGACGAGCAATCGTCGCGCGTCGGCCAGGGAGTGCGCTGACAGAAGCAGAATTACTGACTTATCTGCGCTCTCGCCTGGCGGGCTATAAGATTCCAAGATCCGTGGTTTTTGTGCACGAGCTGCCCAAGACCGGAGCCGGAAAAATTGATCGAATAGCGCTAAAACGCCAATATGGAATCCAGCACGAGTAAGCGAGGTCCTCGTTTGACGGAGACGCCGATGACTGAAATCGGCATCGCCGGCTTGGGCATCTATCTTCCCGAGCGCGTGATGACGGCCGAAGAGGTGGCCGCTGCTTCCGGTATTCCCGCCGAGGTGATCCGAACGAAGTTCGGGTTGAATCGGAAACACATCGCCGACGTGGCGGGGAAAGGGGAAACGGTCTCCATGATGGCGGTCGAGGCCGGACGGCGCGCGCTGCAAGATGCTGGGGTGACTCCGGAAGAAGTGGATGCCCTCATTTATTTCGGGAGCATGCACAAGGATTACTACGTCTGGCTGGCCGCGCCGCGAATCCAAGAGCATCTTGGAGCTCGACGCGCCTATGCATTTGAACTCAGTGGGGCTTCGGCCGGCCTCCCCTTCGCCCTAAAAGTCGCCCGCAGTCTGATGCTCGTGGATTCTTCCCTCCTCCACGTGTTACTGGTCGCGGCCTCTACCGAATCCATGCTTCTGGACTACACCAATCACCGCTCGCGCTTTATGTTCAACTTCGGCGACGGAGCAGCTGCTTGCGTGCTTCGACGAGGGCATCGGCGGAATATCGTCCTGGAATCCGCTGCCCTCACGGACGGTCGCTTTGCAGACTTCGTGCGTGTGCCGGCTGGCGGCTCGGTATTTCCCCCGAGCCTAGAAACTCTCCGACGCCGATGGCACTACTTGGACGTCACCGACCCAGCTCGAATGAAAGAGATGCTGGATCCCATCACCCTGGACCATTTCGTGCGGGTGATTCGCGAAGCCCTGGCCCGCAGCGGCTGCCATCACCTCGATTTCCTCATCCCTTTGCACACCAAACGATCGCTCTTCGAAGCCCTGCTGTCTGCTCTCGGACTGACGGATGCTCAAGCCATCTATCTCTCGGACTACGGCCATCTCTCGGCCGCTGATCCGTTGTTGGGACTTTATCTCGCTCGTCAAGCAAGGCGATTACGAGACGGCGACATCGTGGTCCTCGTGAGTGCCGGGACCGGATACTCATGGGGGGCTACAGTGATCCGATGGGGAGGTCCTCATGAATGACGTGCACATAGGCGCAACCGCCTCATGGTCGAAGACCATCACGAGCGCGGACGTTCAAGCCTTCGCCGCGCTGAGCGGAGATGAGAACCCGCTGCACTTGGACGAGGCCTTCGCCCGAAATACCCCCTTCGGACGACCTATCGTCCACGGAATGCTCGTGGCCAGCTTGATCTCGACGGTCTTAGGCCGACAGCTCCCCGGACCGGGGACGATCTACCTGAGTCAACGCTTAGAATTCATTCGACCGGTTTATCCGGGCGATACGATCACCGCGACGGTAGAAGTGATTCACCTTCGCGAGGACAAGCCCGTAGTCACCTTGGCTACGCGATGCACGAATCAACACGGGGAAGAGGTCGTGCGCGGTGAGGCCGTCGTCCTCGCCCCAAGAGTTCGAAATCGGGACGACGTGTCTGAACCCAAATGATGATCCGCCACCTCGCCTATCTTGACATCCCCATCGCCTCTGCTACGCTTTCCCCTCGATGATGACGCGCGTGGCGAAAAAAACGCGAGCTCCTTCGACCGCGCGAGGTTTGGCGACGAGAGAACGCCTCTTGGCCGCCGCTCAAGAGGTCTTCGCCGAAGGCGGTTACCATAGGGCTTCTGTCTCCGCCATCTGCCGCCGCGCAGGTGTCGCGTTGGGGACGTTCTACCAATACTTCGCCGATAAGGAGGCGATCTTCTCAGAGCTGGTCGCGCGCGCTAGTATGGCCCTGCAAGTGGATCTCACCCATGCCCTACGTTCGGAGGGCGATCTTCGCGCGCACCTGGATCGCATCCTGACGACCTTCTTCGCCTTCATTCGTCATCATCGGGCTTCTTATCGGATCTTTCGAGAGATCGAATTCGTCAACAAGCAGATGCACCATCAGTTCTACGACGGACTCATCGCACTCGTGCGAGAATTCTTGAGCGAGCAACGCCGCCAAGGACAAATCCGCGCGCTCGATCCGGAGGTCGCAGCTGTCGCTTTGATCGGTGTGGCGTACTTCCTGACCCTTCGGTGGCTCATTCTCGGTCCAGGCGAAGTTCCCGAATCCGTCCGCCATACCGCCATCGAGTTCCTCCTGCATGGGATGGACACTGGTCGTCCCATCACGACTCCACCCCAACGCGCCACCGTTGCTGCTGCGCTTGGTGAAGGCGCTCCATCTCCCGCTCCGACGCGAGGGGAGCTTTCTCGCCGCAAGCTTCTGCAAGCCGCCAAGGCCTGCTTCAGTCGCAAGGGCTTCTACGCGACGTCCATCGCGGAGATCACGCGGCGCGCGGGAGTTTCACTCGGGGCTTTCTACCTCTACTTCTCCAGCAAGACCCAAATCCTCGACGAACTCGTTCGCGATCTCAACGCGCAGCTACGTCGGAACGCGCGTGCAGCGATCGCTGGCCTCACCGATCGCCGCGAGATCGAGCGCGAGGGATTTCGCGCCTTCTTCCAGTTCATCCATCGGAATCGCGAGGCCTATCGGATCGTCCGCGAAGCCGAATTCGTTTCTCCCCCAACCGCTCGCTGGTACTTCGAGCGATTGGCTCAAGGATACGTCCGCGGACTTCAGGAAGGAATGCGCCGAGGAGAGATTCGTCCGCTCGACGCCGAGACTTTGGCGTACAGCCTCATGGGAATCGGTCACTTCCTGGGCTTGCGCTGGGTCGTTTGGTCCTCGCGTCCTTCGCTTCCGAAACGCGTCTTCGACCACGCCTTGGACATGATCCTCCGCGGCCTGAAGGGCCTCCCCTCCTGACCCGCGGTCGAGGGATTCCCGTCGAATACGCTCCAGCGCCCGATGGAGCACGAGGCCACCGGCAATTGCGGGCGTGCCATTCCCGCCTCGTCGCCCCGAATGATCTGCGTTTCGCGCTCGTCCTCCCTTGACATCCCAACCGAAGCATGATATATGAATCGCGTCTCAGAAATTTGAGCATAAGGAGACAACAAAGTATGGGGTCGGCTTATCGATCCTCGCGTAGAACATCCCCCAAGACGCGATGCACCGCACCGAGAGACCTCGCAAATAGGAGGACACTATGACTCGCCCGAAGCGATTTTTCATCGCCTGCCTCTTCGCATGTACCACGATGGGGATCGCCCATCACAGTTTTGCGCAGACGGCCTCCACGGGGCAGATCGCCGGGACGGTGCGCGATCCGATGGGCGCCGTGATCCCGGATGTGAGCGTCGTGGTGACGGAGAATCTGACCGGCATTCGACGAGAGACGAAGACCGATGTCTCGGGCAGTTACACGGTGCCGCTCTTGCCGCCTGGGACCTATACGGTCGAGTTTTCCCGCGAAGGTTTTCGCCGACTCGTGCGTGAAAACATTGCCGTGCGCATCACATTGACGACGACGGTGGATGTGACGCTGGAAGTCGCTCCGCTCGGCGCGGAGACTGTCACCGTGACCGAAGAAGCACCGCTTCTGCAAACCGATCGTCCCACCACCGGCCGGGTCATCGAAGAGCGCACGATTCGGCAACTGCCATTGGCGACGCGCAATTTCCAACAGATGCTCGCGCTCTCGCCCGGAACGCTTGCGTCGGTCGTGCGCAATACGGACGTAGGTCGCGGCGATGCCATCATCCAGGTCAATGGCCAGCGACAGACGCAAAACAATCTGCAGATCAACGGTGTGGATGCGAACTCCATCGCCCTGCATTCAACGTTCAATCTGCCCGTTCCGGCCACTGAAGCCATTCAAGAGTTCATCGTTCAGACGAGCCTTTACGATGCCTCGCAAGGTCGCAATAGTGGCGGCATCATCGCGGCCGTCACCAAATCCGGGACGAACGAGTTTCACGGCAACGTTTACGAATTCTTTCGCAATCGCGTGCTCAACGCCAACGATTTCTTCCTGAACGCCTCTGGTCAAAAGCGTCCGATTTTGACCCGTAACCAATTCGGTTTCACGCTCGGCGGTCCGATCGCCAAGGACAAAACCTTCTTCTTCGTCTCCTACCAGGGCACGCGGGAACGCAACGGAGCTTCGCTCATCAACAGCCTGACGAGCCTGGTTCTCCCTTCGGCTTTGACCGACAATCGGAGCGCGGAGGCTTTGGCAGCTGTCGGCACGACGCTACTGCCGCCCGGCTCTCCTCCTCTCCGCGCTTCGGACATCCATCCGGTCGCGCTCGCACTCCTGAACGCTCGATTCCCGGACGGACGTTTCGTCATTCCTAGCCCTCCGCCGGGTTCGCCCGGTCCCTTCACGACGCTCACGCAATCGGGCATTTCGCGATTCCGCGAAGATCAGTTTAATCTCAATCTCGATCATCGCTTCACGAGTAATCACACGCTCTCGGGCAAGTTCTTCTTCAACAACGACACGACCGATGCGGCGATCACGTCGTTCGTAGCTCGTCCGGCCAATGCCGTGCTCGGCTGGGGCGGCCCCTTGCAGCGGAACAATCGCGTCTTCTCACTCCGTGACACGCACATCTTCACTCCCACGCTGATCAACGAAGCGCGGTTCGGCTACGCGCGTATTTTCCTGGAGGCTGTTCCCCGCGAACCGTTCACAGCCGCGCGATTCGGGATTGAGAGTCCACTTCGTGCGCTCTTCCCCGGCCTGCCGCAGATTAATGTCTTCGGGCTCTTCACCCTGGGGCCCGAGGGCTTGTTCGACACCGAGGCCGTTCAAGAGCATTTCACCTATGGCGACACGATCACGTGGATCAAGGGGCGGCACACCCTTCGCATGGGCTTCGAGGGACGACATTATCCCTTCTTGCTGCGCTTTCGACTCTGGAATCGCGGATTCATCCAATTCCTCAACTTCGTGGATTTCCTGCAGGGCGACATGTTCATCTCCTTCATCGGCTCGGGAGATCCCGAGCGCGAGCCACGCATCCGCGATCTTGCGGCTTTCGTGCAAGAAGACTTTCGAGTCACGGATCGGTTGACGCTCAACATCGGTCTCCGATACGAGCTGCTCGGCTACATGAGCGAAGTGCGTGGACGGCTCGTCGGCTTCTTCCCCGATCAATATCGTGTGGGTCCGCCTCCGAATGGCTTCGTACTCGCCGGGAACGCGAAGACGCCTTTGCCCAACGTGCCGCTCGTGGAGAAGACGCTCATCCCGCAAGACGAGAACAATTGGGCGCCCCGTTTTGGCTTCGCGTGGAGGCCCTTCCGAAGATATGAGCGCGTGGTGCTGCGCGGCGGATATGGGATCTATTTCATTCGCACTTCGGGACAGATCGGTGGCGGGATTCAGCTCTTCAACTACCCCTACTTCATCTTGCCCGTCGGAGCAGGATCGCGCCTCCTGCAATCCCTGGGATTCCCGCCCCCTGTGGCGCGCGCGCTTGGCCTTCCTTTCAATCGGCCTTTCATCCAAGTACCTCCGCCTTCGGCCTTCCCTGTCGTTCCCGCCATCCCCTCGCCTTTGCGCGATCAATTCGGCAATCCCATTCCCATCTCGGGCGTTTATCTGGATCGAGGCTTCCGGACGCCCTACACGCACCAGTTTGGGCTGAACGTCCAGTGGGAGATGGCGCGATCGTGGCTCCTGGAGCTCGGATACACGGGAACGCGCGGGATCAAGCTCACACAACTGTTCAATCTCAACCAGCCCGTTTTCAATCCGGCGACAGGGCAATTCATCACGCCTCTGCCGGCCTTCTCGAACAATGGGAACATCGCCGCCGGTCTGCATCTGATTCAGACGACGGGCCAATCCTATTACCACTCGCTGCAATTGTCGGTCACCAAGCGCTTGAGCCATGGCCTCTCGTTCTTGGCGTCGTACACCCTCAGCAAGTCCATAGACACAAATTCGGGTCCGCTGGCGGGCGATCTGGCGGCTAATCCCGGCGACCAGCAGAATCATCGGTTGAATCGCGGGCTCTCGGATTGGGATCGTACGCATCGGTTCGTCTACAGCTTCGTCTATGACCTGCCGAAACTCTACGGCGGCGATTCGGGCGTCGGGAGATGGCTGCTCAACGATTGGCAGATCGCGGGCGTTGCCGTGTTTCAATCCGGGACGCCGTTCACCGTGTTCGCCACCGGAGGCGGTGGTGGCATGAACCTCACGCGGGCTAATTTCGCGCCCGGATTCCGCGGCTCGGCGGAACTGACGGGTCCGGTCACGGCGCGCCTCACTCGCTTCTTCAACACGGCCGCTTTCGTCCCTCCACTTGGTGCGACATTCGATCCGCGGGCGCCCTTTGGGAACACTGGCCGCAATATCTTGCGGGGCCCCGATCAGCGAAACGTGGATTTCTCGATCATCAAGTTCATCCCGATCACGGAAACGGCGCGCGTGGAATTTCGCGCGGAGTTTTTCAACGTGACGAACACCCCGAGCTTCGCCAATCCTGACTCGAACGTGCTCTCCTCGGCGTTCGGACGGATCTCCAGCACGAGCACGGGCCCGCGCGTGATTCAGTTCGCGTTGAAGGTGAATTGGTGAGTCGGGAGGGCTTGCGCCCCGCGCCGCGAGTCGTTAAAACTCTCGGCGCGGGAGGTGAACCATGACGAAAGAGTACCCCTTCATCGTGGGCGGCGATCGCCGAACGTCGGCGGAGAACGTGGAGATTCGCAATCCGTACGACCAAGAGGTGATCGCCATCGTCAACCTTGCCTCCGCGCGAGACGCCGATGAAGCGATCGAGCGAGCGGCGATGGCTTTCGAGACGACGCGGCGGCTTCCCTCCTATGTGCGATCCGATGTCCTCCGCCGCGTGGCGAACGAGCTGACAGCGCGGAGAGAGGAGTTCGCCGAGTTGATCGTGCTGGAGGCGGGTAAGCCTATTCGCGACGCGCGCATCGAAGTCACTCGCGCTATTCAGACGTTCACCGTAGCCGCAGAGGAAGCCAAACGATTGGGCGGAGAGCTTCTGCCACTCGACTGGCTCGCTGGATCGGAGAATCGGTGGGCGATCGTGCGCCGCTTCCCCATCGGCCCGATTCTCGGCATCACCCCATTCAACTTCCCCTTGAACCTGGTGGCGCATAAAGTGGCTCCGGCGCTCGCCTCTGGGAATCCCATCATCATCAAGCCGGCGCCGCAGACGCCGCTTTCAGCCTTGCGACTGGGTGAGATCGTCTGCGCGGCGGGTTGGCCCGACGGAGGCTTGAGCGTCCTCCCCTGCTCCAACGAGGTCGCCGGACGAATGCTCACCGATGAGCGCATCAAGAAGCTCACATTCACGGGCAGCGCCGCCGTCGGCTGGATGTTGAAAGCGCAGGTCCCGAAGAAGAAAGTGACGCTGGAACTCGGTGGGAACGCGGCCGTCATCATCGAACGCGATGCCGACTTGGACTTCGCCGCGAAGCGATGTGTGCAGGGCGGCTTCACGTATGCCGGACAAACTTGCATCTCCGTACAGCGAATCTATGTGCACGAGGCCGTGTATGAGCCATTTCTCGAACGCATGTTGGAGGGGGTCAGGAATTTGATCGTCGGCGATCCGAGGGATGAGAAGACCGATGTCGGTCCGATGATCAGCGTGGCGGCGGCCGAACGCGCCGAGATCTGGATTCGGGAAGCGGTTCAGGCCGGCGCCAAGGTTCTCATCGGTGGCGAACGTCATGGCGCCTTCCTCATGCCGACGGTGCTCACCGATGTCGCGCCGGAGATGAAGGTGAGCTGCGAGGAGGTGTTCGCGCCGGTGGTCGTCGTCAATCGTTACGCCGATTTCGACGAGGCGCTTCGCCACGTGAATGCCTCCCGCTATGGCTTGCAGGCGGGCATCTTCACCCGCGATCTGCACCGCGTCTTTCGCGCCTATCAAGTGATCGAAGTCGGCGGGCTCATCGTCAACGACGTCCCCACTTATCGCGCCGATCACATGCCCTACGGGGGCGTCAAGGATTCGGGAATGGGCCGCGAGGGCGTTCGCTCGGCGATCGAGGAAATGACTGAGCCCCGCGTCCTCGTTCTGAATCTCAACGTGAGCTGAGAGGAGGTGAATGCCGCACGCGCGAATCAACGGGATCGAGCTGTATTATGAGGTCCACGGGACGGGAGCGCCGTTGCTGTTGATCGCCGGATTAGGCTTCGGCGTCTGGAGCTGGTTTCGCCAAATCCCGGAGCTATCGCAGCAGGTCCGAGTCATCGCATTTGACAACCGGGGTGCTGGGCTTTCGGAGAAGCCCGATTGCGAATACACCATCGAGATGATGGCGGACGATGCGGCGGGATTACTTCGCGCTCTGAACGTGACGCGCGCTCACGTGCTCGGCCATTCGATGGGCGGATACATCGCCCAGGAGTTGGCTCTCCGGCATCCCGAGGTCGTCTCCTCCCTCATCTTGGCCTCGACGAGCTTCGGGGGGAAAAATGCCGTGCTCATGTCTCCGGAGACGGCGGCACAAATGCGTTCGGAACTCGAAGCGGAAGATCGCGAAGCGGCTTTACGTCGCGGCCTCCCTTTACGGTTCAGCGATCGGTTTCTGACCGAGCATCCGGAGATCGTCGGGGACTTCCTCGCGCGACGAAAGGCCCATCTCCCGCCGGCATACGCGTGGCAGCGACAATTCGCTGCCTGCCTTCGCTTCGAGACGGAATCGCACCTGAAGGCGCTGCGCATCCCCACGTTGATCGTGACCGGGAGTGATGATCCGATCGTCCCGTCAGAGAATTCGCTGCGGCTCGCGCGAGTCATTCCGAACGCTCGCCTGGTCATCTTCCCTGGAGCTCGCCATCTCGTCTTCATCGAACGGGCCGAGGAGTTCAATCGTCTCGTGATCGAATTCCTGAAAGGAGCTTGAGCGATGAAAATGGCGAAGGCCGCCGTCATGCCCGATTTTCACCAACCGCTGGAGATTCGGGAGTATCCGCTTCCTGAGGAACTGGAGCCCGGCACTGTGCTCGTTCGCGTCGAGATGGCTGGCATTTGCGGGACGGACGTTCATTTGTGGAAGGGGCAATTGCCGATCCCGCGCCCGATCATCCTCGGTCATGAGACTGTTGGGACGATCGTGAAGTTGGGCGAGGGAGTGACGAAGGATTGGATAGGAGCGCCTTTGTGCGAAGGCGACCGCGTGGCATGGTACGCCGGACGTCTGTGCGGCCAATGCTTCTATTGCGTGCAGAAGAGACAACCGACGCGCTGCCTCAACCGCCGCGCCTACGGGATTACGTATGCGTGCGACGCTCCTCCGCACTTTCTCGGCGGCTACGCGGAATATCACGTGCTCCTTCCAGGATCGGCGATCTTCAAACTGGATGATCTCTCGACGGAGATGGTCATTGGCGCTGGATGCGCGCTCAATACGGCCATTCACGGGATCGAACGGGCAGGGATCCATTGGGGAGACACCGTGGTCATTCAAGGAAGTGGTCCCGTGGGACTCGCCGCGCTCGCTGTGGCGAAGACGGCCGGCGCCTTTCAAACGATCGTGATCGGTGGCCCGACTCATCGGCTGGAGTTAGCGAAAGTCTTCGGTGCTGACCACACGATCTCCATCGAAGAGGTCGTCGATCCCGTCGAGCGCATCGAGCGAGTGAGGCACCTCTCCGGCGGATACGGAGCCGACGTCGTCATCGAGTGCGTCGGAATACCGACTGTCGTCTCCGAAGGATGGGAGATGTGCCGCGATGGGGGCAAGTATCTCGTGCTCGGCCATTATGGCGATGCGGGTCCGACCTCGCTCAATCCGCATGTGATCACGCGCAAACAATTGACCATCTACGGCTCATGGGCGAGCGAGCCCCGCCACATGGCTCAAGCCTTGGAGTTCCTGAGACGACATGGTGATCGCTTCCCGTTCGACCGGTTGGTCTCCCATCGCTTCCCACTGAATCGTGCGATGGAAGCGCTTGAGGCGACGTCACGATGGATGTCGGTGAAAAGTGTCATCGTCCCATGAGGAAGAGGAGCGCGCCCACGAGCGGCCGATGAGCACCGCCTCACGCGAACACGTCCTCGGAGACCTCATCCCCTCCCAACGAGGCGAACGCTTGCTCTCGCAGGGATGCTTCGATGTGCTCGTCAGCAGTCAAGGGGATGACCTTCCAAAAAAGCTCCTTCAGCTCTTCCCACCGATCGAGGATCTCCTGTGCGCGGGGGCTCGTCGTCGCGCGCAGATGCTCCTGAAGCATTCGGCGCACGAGCTCCTCATCCTCCGCTCGAAGTCGCCTCAGGTCCACCAGCTCGGGATTGCATCGCTTCGGAAGTTGTTCCCGCTCATCGAACACGAAGGCGAGCCCACCTGTCATTCCGGCGCCAAAGTTTCGTCCAACCTCACCGAGCACGAGGACGATGCCGCCCGTCATATATTCGCATCCATGATCGCCGACCCCTTCGACGACGGCGATGGCGCCGCTATTGCGGACGGCGAAACGTTCGCCTGCCCGTCCAGCGGCGAAGAGTCGCCCTCCGGTCGCCCCATAGAGGACCGTGTTTCCCATGATGACGCTCTCGTGCCAAACGTACGCGGCGTTTTCGGGCGGACGAACGATGATCTCCCCTCCGCGCATCCCCTTGCCGACGTAGTCATTGGCTTCCCCGATCAGGATCAATCGCATTCCGGGCAGGCAAAACGCGCCGAAGCTCTGTCCCGCCGATCCCCGGAACTGAAGCTCGATCTCCGTTCCGGGCAATCCAGCATCACCGTAGCGCCGCGCGATCTCTCCCGCGATACGTGCTCCGACAGCGCGATCCGTGTTCTGAATGGGAAGCCTGAGGCGAACCGTTCGCTCTCCCTCGAGAGCTGGCTTCACCTCCAATACGAGGCGCTCATCGAGCGTGCTGAGGGGATTCGTTCGAGCACCGCGCGAGGGCAGAGGCGACTCCACTCGACGGACGTTTCCGAAGTGCGCGCTCTCACGGCTGCTCCATCGGACCGGGCTACGGAGCACTTCGTCTAGGAAGAGGCGAACCTTCCGATGGAGGAGAGGAGCCATCCTTCTTGAGTCTTCGATGAGGGATGGGTCCTCGCCTTTCGTCTCGATCTCCTTCGGGATGAGGAGCTCCGTGCGCCCGATGATCTCATCCAAGCGTCGGACGCCGAGCGCGGCGAGCAGCTCTCGCACTTGCTCGGCGATGAAGAGGAGGAATCGCTCGAGATGTTCCGGACGTCCCGGGAAGCGCGCTCGCAAATCCTCGCGCTGTGAGGCGATGCCAACGGGGCACGTGTTCAGGTGGCATCGTCGCGCCATCACACACCCGAGAGCCACCAGTGCTGCTGTCCCGAACCCGAACTCATCGGCGCCGAGCAACGCCGCCACGAGGACATCGCGCCCGGTCTTCAATCCTCCGTCCACGCGCACGGAGACGCGTTCGCGAAGTCCATTGGCGCACAGCGCGCGATGCACTTCGCTCACTCCCAACTCCCATGGGATACCGGCATATTTGATCGAGCCCAACGGCGAAGCCCCTGTTCCTCCATCATGACCACTGATGTGAATGACGTCGGCACCCGCTTTGGCTACTCCCGCCGCGATCGTTCCGATCCCGGCTTCGGCGACGAGTTTCACAGCAATACGTGCCATGGGATTGACCTGGCGCAGATCATAGATGAGCTGCGCCAGATCCTCGATCGAATAGATATCGTGATGGGGCGGGGGGGAGATGAGGGTAATACCAGGGAGAGTGTGACGGATGCGGGCAATTTCTGGAGTGACTTTATGCCCGGGGAGTTGTCCCCCCTCGCCCGGTTTGGAACCTTGGGCCATCTTGATCTCCAACTCGAGGGCCGAACACAAATACTCCGGCGTGACGCCGAACCGCGCCGATGCCACTTGTTTGATGGCGCTATTGGGCCAGTCCCCATCGGGACGGGGACGATAGCGTTCCGGATCCTCTCCTCCCTCGCCGCTATTGGAGCGCGCGCCGAGCCGATTCATCGCGATGGCGATCGCTTCGTGCGCCTCGCGGCTGAGCGCCCCATGCGACATGGCCGAAGTCGAAAATCGCCGCACGATCGCCTCGATCGGCTCCACTTCCTCGATCGAGAGAGGGACGGTCGCGCGTCGGAAGTCAAGCAAATCCCGCAATGCGACAGGCGGACCTTCCTCGACGGTTCGGACGTACGCGCGAAACGCATCGCGCTCGTTCCCGCGCACGGCGCGTTGCAGCGCGCGAATGACCCCCGGATGGAACGCATGATATTCACCCCGCTGACGAAAGCGATAGAAGCCATGATCTTCTAGCCGCGGTGTCGCTGTTCGAAAGGCCGCGTCATGAAGACGAAGGACGTCCTCCGCCACACCTTCGTAGCTTATCCCCCCGATGCGCGAGGGCGTCCCCGCAAAACATTCGTCCACGAGATCGCGCGCCAGCCCAATTGCCTCGAAAACTTGGGCGCCGTGATAACTGAGCAGCGTCGAGATGCCCATCTTCGACGTGATCTTCAAGAGTCCCTTCTCGAGGGCGCGAACATAGTTCTGTAATGCTTCGATCGGATCCGCTCCTCGCTCGCGCGCCATCGCTCGCACTGTCTCCATGGCGAGAGAGGGATAAACGGCGCTCGCCCCATAGCCGAGTAAACACGCGAAATGATGATCCTCGCGCGGTTCGTCCGTCTCCGCGATCAGGCTCGCGCGTAACCGGAGCCCACATCGGATCAGATGGTGATGCACGGCGCCGATAGCCAGAAGCATCGGGATCGGTGCCCGCGCGGCATCCACCGCACGATCGCTGAGGAGCAAAAGGCTCGCTCCCTCGCGCACGGCGCGCTCGGCGTCCGCGCATAAATTCCTGACCGCAGACCGGAGCCCGGATGGACCATCCGAGATCGGAAAGACAGCCTCGAGGCGCTGCCATCGTCCATCGTATTGGCGAAGTACCCAGGCAAGGCCCTCATCGTCCAAAATCGGACTCCGCAACTTGACCAACCGACAGGCCTCTGGAGACTCTTCCAACCAGGGACCACGCGCGCCAAGGAGCATCGAGAGTGACATCACCAACCGTTCGCGGAGCGGATCGATCGGCGGATTCGTCACCTGAGCGAATCGTTGCCGGAAGTAGGTGTAGAGCGATCGCGGTCTCTCCGAGAACACCGAGAGCGGTGTATCGTCGCCCATGGACCCCGTCGGCTCTTTTCCCTCGGAGATCATCGGCCCAAGGAGAAAGTCCAGGTCCTCGATTGTGTATCCGAAGGCCCGTTGCCGACGCACGAGCGCTTGGGTTCCTGGCGCGTCCTCATAGGCCGACGACGGCCCGCAGTTCCCTTCGCTCGGTCCCTTCACCAAATACGTCCGAATCCATCGGGCATATGGGCGGCGAGTGGCTATTGCCCGCTTGATCTCTTCATCGCGCAGAAGCTCTCTCCGCACCGTATCCACAGCGAGCATCGTCCCCGGCCCCAAACGTCCTTTCTCCACAATACGGTCTTCCCGAAGAGGCAACACGCCCACCTCCGACGCCACCAAGACGAGCCCATCATCGGTCACCACATATCGGGCTGGACGCAGACCATTGCGATCCAAAGCCGCTCCGACGATCCGCCCATCGCTGAAGCAAAGCGCAGCCGGTCCATCCCACGGTTCCATCAAGCATTCGTGATACTCGTAAAACGCTCGCACGTCCTCATCCAGATCGGGGATCCCCTCATAGGCCTCCGGCACGAGCATCATCATCGCATGCAGCAGGGATCGCCCTGAGAGCACCAGCAACTCCAAAACATTGTCCAAATTCGCCGAATCGCTTCCCTCCTCCCACAGGATTGGCAAGAGTTCCTCTGCCTCCTCCCCCCAGAGCGATTCTCGAAGATGCGCTTCCCGCGCCCGCATCCAATTCCGATTCCCCTGAAGCGTATTGATCTCCCCATTGTGCGCGAGCATGCGAAAGGGCTGAGCGAGCGCCCAACGGGGAAGCGTGTTCGTACTATATCGCTGGTGAAAGATCGCAAACGCGGTCTTGAACGACCGATTCTGAAGGTCGGGATAGAATCGGCCGAGCTGCGAGGAAACCATGAGCCCCTTGTAGACGATCGTGCGATGTGAGAGCGAGACGATGTAGGTCGAGAGCGACAGCTCTCGCATGCGTCGCTCGATGTGCTTGCGAATGAGATATAACTCGCGCTCGAAGCGCTCTCCGGAACACGGCTCCTCGCCGCTGGAGATCAAGAATTGCTCGATCGTCGGACATTCTGCCGCGGCGCTCTCTCCGAGGACGGCGCGCACGACGGGTACCGGACGCCACCCGATCCATCGCACAGGCAATCGCCCCGGCCGACAGGCCCATTTGTTCACCACCGTTTCGATGACCCTCCGCGCCTCCACCAAAGCCGCCGATTCCGCAGGGAGGAACGCCATACCGACAGCCAACTTCTCCGTGTGACAGAGGCGCGCTCCCCGCCGCGCGGCCTCGCGTCGGAAAAAGCTCTGCGGCAACTGAAAGAGCACACCCGCTCCATCCCCAGTCTCCGCATCCGCCGAGACTGCTCCACGATGCTGAAGGCGCGAAAGCGCCTCGAGCGCCCACGGCAAAATCTCATGTCGAGTTGTTCCCCTCAGATCCGCCACAAATCCCACGCCGCACGCATCGCGCTCGCCCTCTCTCCACTCCGACCACTCCATCTATTTCTCCCTCTCGCTTGGCCTAAGCAATCCTTTCCCTGAGATTCACGCAGAGCGATTCTGGGAGCAGCGAGACAATGACATCGTACTCCCGCGCATCTTTGATGAACCGCCGGATCTCTCGAAGTAAGAACTCGCGAAACTCCTGCCCCGAGCCATAGCGCTCCCACTGTTCCAACAGGAATTGCATGATCTGTTCATGTTCTTTCATCTTCAAGCCTCCCTTCGGTGATCTCCCACTGCTTTTGAGCAAGCTCTATGCCAAAAGAGGGGCATGATCAGAGCCCAACTATTCCATTGAAAAAGAGCGACTTAAGTTTTTAAGCCGAGGGAGCGAGCCCTTACATTCGGACAATTTCGTTCCTATCGGCAGAACTGAAACGGAAATGTTCCATCAGCGCTCTCTATCATCGGCGTCTCATCCTTCAATCAGGTCAGCTCAAGGAAGAAAATCTACATTTTTGTGGCAACTCTTCTCGCTCTAGGACAGATTTGATCAGGAGACATTGGTAGAGAAAGGGAATCTCCTCTGCGTGAGAAGCCTAGGGCTCAGCGTGCTTCACTCCCACACGAGGTCGCCACGACCCGGTCCGTGTGCATCAGCGTCGGATGAAGGTAAAGATTCACCTCGCATGAAGGACGACCCGCACGTTGTCTATGTACCATCCTTCGCCAGTATTCGTATTGCGGTCGAGCGTGTCGAAGTAGAATTGAATCCGGATGGTCCGACCGGCGAATTCGGAGAGATTGATGCGCCGGCGCTCGAAGATGGACTCGACAAAGGGAGATCGCGTGGGGGTGTTATTGATGACAAAAGCTTTTTGTACGACCGTCCCGGAAGCTGTGTCCACGATTCGAATGAAGCCGCAATCGAACGGTGTGCGCCCGTCCGCGCGCCGGAAGAAGTGATCGAATTCGAGAACCAGGGCGCTTGATCCGGAGAGCGCAGGGAGCGTGAGAGGAGGAGAGGTAAGCGTGCCGAAATTAGGCCCGCCCGTTTCATAATCGCCCGTCGACTCTTGGCCATAGTACCAAGCGATCGCCCCTCCCGAGCCGCTCCGTCGCGCCGAACGATGCCACAGCCCCGTCGCGGCCCATCCCCTTTCTCCGGATTCCATATCATCCTCGAAGAGGATCGCTTTCACAGGTGGGAGAGGATCAGACGGTGTATCGAAGGCTTCGAAGACGAGCGTATCGTTGCCATCTTTCGTCTCGGCCGAGAATCCCATCCCCCGTGCGGCGAAGACCCGCCAGATCGTCGAGAGATGAGCGCCATTGGCATTCACCTTATCGGCCAGCAAAATCGCATCGCGCGCTTCGAGCATCGAGGGCGTAGGAGGCGTGAACTTCAGCCCATCGGTGATCAGTTGCTCGAAATATGCTCTTCCTAGCGCTGTGCGGAGATCCCAAAGGGTGGAGGCCCAGATCTCGCCATCCGTATGAACCTGGGCGTAGAAAATGGGCCCTTGTCCGACTGTGACGTCGGAGGGCGGCACGTATAAACGGCGATTTCCGAAATCTCCATAGGTGAGTGGGCTCCGGTCATAGCGAACCGTCCGAATTCCACGATCGCGCTCTCTCGCCTCATACTCCCCTATTACGGGGTCATTGGTTATGCTCGCCGCATAGGCATCGCTCCATCCCTCGCCAAGGGCTCCGCTCTGGAATCCTGCTAATGCGGCGACATTGTGGGGTCCTCCAACGAGCCGATTGGTCAACCCGTGAACGTATTCGTGATAAATGACATCCGCATCCAGACTCGGATCCACTTGCCGGAAATTGGGAGGAGTGAAGAGGAAATACCGCGTGACCGGCGGGAACCCATCTTCCGGCGTGCCGAAATTCGCATTGTTCGTCCCCGCCGCTTGAACGAAACCGATCACGGGATCATTCCCTAACCCTCCGCGACCGAAGTTCTCCACCTGAAAATTCCCGGCGGCTTCATTGAAACCGAGCCGATAGAGGTAATCGTGCATGAAGTTGAGATGATAGAAGAGATTCGTCGCGGCCATCTCGAGTTCGACCGATGGGAAGAACTCGAAAAGCCCTTCGCTCGTGCCTCGAAGGGGCGTCTGAAGCTCACTGAAATCGACGAAGCGCACGCTCATCTCACCCATTCCCCGAGAGAGCCCCACGAGGCCGTCTCGCAAGCTCACGCCGTTATAACTCATCTCGATGGTTCCGTCCGAAGCCAGCGTCAACTGGCAGGTATTTGCATTCGCGGCACCTAGTTCAGGGACTCCCATCCATGTGATCACCACCTGGGGCGTAGGCGGACCAACGACTTTCACAAAGAGTGCCCCGGAAGATCGCAAGTCTAAATCATCCCATAAGCACGCGATGCGCGGGAGTCCGAAAGCCAAGGTCTCCGCCGACTCCGTCGGCGAAGCGCTCGGGCCTGTGAACGTCACATTCCCATTGGCGTTCACATACACAGCCCGATAGACGGTCCCGAAAAACGGGAAGCCGAATCCCAGCTCGAGAAGGAGAGAACCGTCATTGCGATTCTCGCTACGCCCGATTCTCAGGGACGACGTCATGTTGATTCCAAGCGCTTGATCGAAACGGAAGGGGGCGAGGCTCACATCGTATCCCCCCTTGGCATTCGGCGCGAATCGGAGAGTCTTTCGATCCAAATCGAAGACGCTCGCGCCAACTCGCTCATACTGATTCAAGAAGGGGAAGAGGAATTGCCGCTCCGAACTCACCGGAGCTGGGAGGACGAAAGCATTGTTCCCCGCGGTACGCGCGTTCGGAGGGGGGAACACCCATGTGGTGGGCGAAGCCAGAGGATCTCCGATGAAGGACTTCAGCACCTGCGGTCCCACGTCGGGATTCACTTCGAAGACCAACCCTTGTGGCTGGTCGAAAACATAGAGATTCTGGCGATAGAGCACTTCTCCCGTGTGGGCGTCGAGTACGAGGTCATACCATGCTGAGCGTTCCGGCAAATGCAGGCGAATGCGCCAACCGAGCCGCGCGCGATCGTAGGCCGGGAAAATCACCAGCCGCGCCGAAATGTCCTCCGCCATGTCTCCTCGATCGAAGAGTGTGAAGCGATCTCGGCGAGTGCTCGCGTGCTTTATACGCGGAGAGAACTCAAGGTCTGGGAACGACACCCGCACGGCCCGCACGACGGCCTCGGACGCTGTGAGGATTGGGTCCAAACGCGGAGGGATAAGGTGGGGGAAATACCGCCCATTGATGGAGACCAAGCGACCATCGGAAAGGAGATTCACACGAAGATCGCTGTGCAAGACCTCGAGCCCATCGAGGGATTGCTGAAAGGCGAGGTGCACGACGCCATTGTGCGGCGTGCGATAATTTCGCGCGACGCGAAGGCTCGTGATCTCCGCCGGCGTGAGTCCGAAGAGGTCAGCATTGTTCCGAAGGAACGTCAAAGCCACCTCAACAGGATCCCCAGATTGAGGGGGAGTGAGCAAGCGCGTGAGATGAAAGAGGTGGCGCACGCCGCCGGTCAGGGGATCGAAGCGGATCGTCAGGTCGCGACCGATCCGCTCGCGCAGTCGTTCAAGAGCAGTTTGTTGTGCGAGTGTCGGTTCCCTCACGACCGCCTGAAATTGCCGAATATCGAATCCCCAATGAGGAAAGCGCAAGGCGCTCATCCTGACTGCTTCGTCCACTGCTCCGGCGGGAGAAGACGATTGCGGAAGACTCATCGTCAACAGCAGAAGAGCGCCGATCATTGAGATTCGAATCACCGCTGACGTCCCTTTCTTCCTCATGGCACTTTCCTCCCGACGCATCGAGACCTTCGCGAAGTGCTGGAGCGTGTAGTGTATTTCAGCTCCGGAAGGAGCATCAAGAGACAAGGGCTTTTCGACCGGACGCTCCACCAGCAGAGGATCAGACGCTCCGCGAGAGTCTGAATTCTCGAGGGCGGCGACGGAGCCACCCCGTCACGCTGAAACGCTCCCGCCGAGTCGGCAATACCTCGTGTTCCACGGCATCGCTGCGCAGGAGGACGAATGTACCGGCGCGTGGCATGACATCACAAACTATTCCTCCGGGATCGTAAATCCGCAGCGCGCCGCCATCAGTTTCGTTCCACGTCGCGTTCAGATAAAGGATGCAGGAGATGACCCGTTCGTCGGCGGTGAGGAATCGGTCTCGATGGCGCCCGTAGAAGGCTCCCGGTGGGAAGACGGCGTAGTGGACTTCGAACTCCACAAGACCGAGGAACAACGCCTCGTTGAGGGCCTCCCGCAAGCGCTCGATCTCGGATCGGTAGGCGCGTTGAATGGGTGTCGGCGCGCGCTCGTCCCACCAGAAGATCAAGTCGCCGCGGACGTCTTGGCGAATTTGGTATCCCGCGCCGCGCCCGATGCCGGCCGGTCGGAATCTCCCCTGATGCCACAAGTGATGGGCTTCTTCGGCCAGTCCGCGGACGATCCACGAGGGCATGAAGTCTCGCGCGATGGCCCAACCGCGCTCGGCCAGTTGATCGAGCAAAGAAGAGAGCGGCGCTTCCGACGTTCTCATAGCGATCCGATCGGCGACGCTCAAATTATAACGCGCGAGAGATCAGTCGAGGGCGGATTCCCTTCGGCCTTCTCCCTGCGTACCTTGACAACGACGCGCCGGGATTTATAGGCTTCGCTTCCGCAGATGAAGCAGTGGCCGAGGAGAACGCGATGGCGTGATGATCGCTGGCGATGGGGGATCGCCGCGCTGTTTCTCGGCATTGCGCTTTGGCCTTCCCTTCATTCCTTCCCACGCCCTTCATCACCGTTGCCTTCCGAACCGACTGCCTGGACGATCGTCGGCGCGATGGTCGTCGACGGAAGCGGTCGGCCTCGTTTTCGCGCCAACGTTCGCATCGTCGGAGATCGCATTGTTCGGATCGGACGATTCGCCCCTGATCCGGGCGATCGCGTGCTGCGCGCGACGAATCTGATTCTCGCGCCGGGCTTCATTGATCTTCACAACCATTCGGATCGAGGATTGGATGCGGAGCCGACGGCGGCGAGCCAGATCGCCCAGGGGATCACGACGGTCGTCCTCGGTTTAGATGGTAGCTCACCCTGGCCTATCGCTTCATATCTTCAAAAGCGTCGGGAGCAGCCGGCGGCTGTCAACGTCGCGCTTCTCGTCGGGCACGCGACCGTACGCCAGCTCGTCATGGGGCGCGACACGAACCGTCCGGCTTCCGACGCCGAGATCGCGGAGATGGCGCAACTGGTCGAGCGAGGCTTGCAGGAGGGAGCTTTCGGTCTTTCCACTGGGCTTGAATATGACGTCGGATATGCGAGCACGACGGAAGAGATCATCGCCTTGGCGCGTGTCGCGGCCCGTTATGGAGGGCTCTACGTGACTCATATTCGCGACGAAGGCGATCGCATGCTCGAAGCGCTCGAAGAAGCTCTTCGCATCGGCCGAGAGGCGAACCTCCCGGTTCACATCTCTCACATCAAGTTGGCGACCGTGAGCGTGTGGGGGAAAGCGCGTGAAGTCGTCGCGCGGATCGAGCGCGCGCGTCGCCAAGGCGTGGATATCACAGCCGATGCGTATCCCTACGAGGCGTGGGCTTCAACGATCACCGTTCTCGTGCCGAGCCGCCGCCACGACGATCCTCAAGCGGTTGCCAAAGGTATCGAAGATGTCGGCGGAGCGGATCGCGTGCTCGTCACGACGTGCCCCGCTCATCCCGAATATGAGGGGAAGACGCTGCAAGAGATCGCACGAGAGCGCGGCACAACTCCGGTTCAGGTCTACATGGAGATCGTCCGCGGCGGAGGAGCGAGTGTCGTCTGTCGGTCCATGCAGGAGTCCGATCTTCGCGTCTTCTATCGTCAACCATGGGTCATGGTTGCCAGTGATGGGGGCATCGGCATGCGTCATCCGCGCGGAGCTGGAGCGTTCCCCCGTGTCCTCGCTCGCTACGTGCGCGAGCAACGGTTGCTCACGCTCGAAGAAGCCATTCGGAAGATGACGCATTTACCTGCGGCTCGCCTGCGTCTGAGAGATCGCGGGCTCATTCGCGAAGGCTTCGCAGCCGACCTCGTCCTCTTCGATCCTCGACGCGTTCAAGATCGCTCGACTTTTCGCGAGCCGCATCTCATGCCCGTAGGGATAGAGTATGTTTTCGTCAACGGCCGACTCGTGTGGGAGCGCGACCGTCCGACCGGCGAGCGCCCTGGCCGCGTGCTCACGCCGCCGCGATGATCAGCGGATGAGGCCCCGTGAAGCCCGCAGAGCGTGCACCAGGACCGTTTGGCGTGCTCACCCGCCGTAGAAGATATTTGGACCGAGGTCCTTCAACCACAAGATGGCTTCATCTGGCCGTCCCTCGGGCTCGCGTCGAACACCGGCCTCGACGACTTCCCCGATGACCACGGCATGATCGCCTCGCTCGACGACTTCGGCGACCCGACACTCGGCGAAGGCTGGCGCAACGCGCAGCAGTGGACTTCCCGTCACTCCCGCTTCATACTTGTAGCCTCCGATCTGCCGCTCGTCGCTTTCGACCGGTTTGAAGAACGCATAGGCGACCGCCCCTTGGTCTTTTCCGAGGAAATTCAGCGCAAAGGCTCCGGAGGAGCGGATCACTCCATAGATTCGCGACTCTCTCTTCACGGCGACGACCACAAGAGGCGGCTCGAAAGAGGCCTGCGTCACCCAATTGACCGTGGCTGCCGCCATTCCTTCTGATGACCGCGCCGTCAAAACGTATAGCCCATAGGGGATCATGCGCAGTGCCGTCTTCTTCGCTTTCTCGTCCATCCTCGCCTCCTCGAAGGAGCATCACGAAGGCGTTCGATCTTATCAAATCAAAAGCGCTCGTGGAAGGGAAATAACGCGCCTCCTCCTCGACACGGCGCGTTGACTCTTTCGCCGCGACTTGATAAGGTGATGCCGAAATCGGCATGGGAGAGGAATCATCTATCATGAGGGAGGGATCGTGATGACGCCAGCGATTCGCCGAATTCGCACCGCGGTTTCTCTCCTCCTCGTGGTGATCGCGGCTTCGCTGCCCAGCTTCCGCGCGTCGGGTCAAGAGCCGAAGCCGGAGTCCAAAGGAGAGGAGAAGAAGGAGGAGCTGCCGCTCAAACCAACCGAGAAGATCGAGTTCACGACGGATGAGGGGACGTGGATGTCGCTCGATGTCTCTCCCGACGGTCAGACGATCGTCTTTGATCTTCTGGGCGACATCTACGCCTTGCCGATCACTGGCGGAGAAGCGAAACGCCTTCTCGGTGGGATGTCCTTCGAGAGTCAGCCGAAGTTCTCCCCCGATGGAAAGAAGATCGTCTTCCTCAGCGATCGTAGCGGCGCCGAGAACGTTTGGGTGGCGAACGCCGATGGTTCCGATCCGAAGCCGGTGACGAAAGGACGCCATCAGATGTTCGTCTCGCCGACGTGGACGCCGGATGGCCAATATATCGTCGTCTCTCGTTCGACCGATCCGATCGGGACGTTCTCCCTGTGGATGTACCACATCGAGGGAGGAACGGGCGTTCAAGTCGGTCCGCCGGATCCCCCCTTGCCCGAACCGGGATCGCCAGAGCCAGCGCGTCCGCGTCAGAACAAAATGGGTGCTGTCGTCTCGCCCGATGGGCGATACATCTACTACTCCGTGCGCACGGGAGCGTTCACCTACAATGCCATGTTCCCCCTTTGGCAAGTCGCGCGCTTCGATCGCGAGACGGGAGAGACGACGACCATCACCAACGCGCAAGGGAGCGCCATGCGCCCTGTCCTTTCGCCCGATGGGAAGAAGCTCGTCTACGCCACGCGTTATGAGACCGGAACGGGTCTGCGGGTTCGCGATCTCGAGACGGGTGAAGAACGATGGTTGATTTACCCCGTCACCCGCGACGATCAGGAATCGCGCGCCACGCGCGATACGATGCCCGGCTATGCGTTCTTGCCCGATGGGCGTGCGCTCATCGTCCCGATCGAGGGGAAGATCTGGCGCGTGGACTTCGAAACGGGGCGACGCACGTTGATCCCCTTCACGGCCAAGGTCGAAGTGGAGATCGGTCCGCGCGTCTATTTCCAATATCGCGTGGACGACGGCCCGAAGGTGCGCGCGCGGTTGATTCGCTGGCCGTCGCTCTCTCCCGATGGCCGACGATTGGCTTTCAGCGCGTTCAACAAGGTTTGGGTCATGGAGTGGCCTTCGGGAACGCCTCGACGTCTGACGAATGCGTCGGTCGGGGAATTCATGCCGACTTGGTCGCCTGACGGCCGATACATCGCGTATGTGACGTGGTCCCCGGAGGGCGGACATATCTTTCGGGCAGCGGCTGACGGGAGTTCGCCACCGGAGCAATTGACCCGTCGTCCGGCCTATTACTCTTCCCCCGTCTATTCGCCCGATGGTTCCAAGATCGTCTTCATCTCCGGCCCGACGCATCAACACCTATACGCCGCGCTTGAAGAGCCTCACGCGCGGTCTCGGCTGGATCTCCTCCCCGATGAGACGCGGGCCGCAGAGATCACGGGCATCTCGCCCGGCATCGGGCTCGACTTACGATGGATCCCCGCCGAAGGCGGAGAATCCACACTCATTGGGCCGACGCAAGGCGGGACGTCGCCTCACTTCGCCCGCGAACCCGATCGCATTTACTTGACGACTTCGCGGGGACTGGTCTCGCTGCGACTCGATGGACTGGACCGACGCACCCACTTCCGCGTGCGGGGCTCCGCCCCCGGTCCCTTCCCCCCCGATGCCGATGAGATTCGCCTCTCTCCCGATGGAGAGCGCGCGTTCATCAGCCTGCAGAATAAGCTCTATGTGATCCCCGTGCCGAAAGCCGGGCGTGAAACGATCACCATCACGATCACTCCGGACGGACAATCGGCCGTACCCGTCAAGCGAGTGTCTCTCGAAGGTGGCGAGTCGCTCGCCTGGTCCGCCGATGGGAAGGCTTTGCTGTGGTCCTGGGGAGCGAAATTCTATCGGCAGGATCTCTCAGCCGAGAAGCTGGAAGTGACCGAGATCGTCGTCGAAGTCCCGCGCGCGCGACCGAGCGGCACGATCGTCTTGAGCGGCGCGCGGCTCATCACCATGCGCGGCGATGAAGTCATCGAACGCGGTGACATCGTCATCACGGGGAATCGCATCGCGGCCATCGGTCCGAAAGGTCGCGTGCCCATCCCGGCTGGCGCTCGCGTTCTCGACGTGACCGGCAAGACGATCATCCCCGGATTCGTGGACGTTCACGCCCACATGTGGCCGCCGCGCGGCGTGCATCAAACGCAGGTCTGGCAATATCTGGCCAATCTCGCCTATGGCGTCACGACCACACGCGATCCGCAGAGCGGGACGCCTGACGTCTTCGCGTATGCCGATTTGGTCGAAGCGGGAGAGATCCTCGGGCCGCGCATCTTCTCCACTGGTCCGGGCGTCTTCTCGCGCTCGGGACTCGACGATCTAGAGGCGACGCGCGCGTTCCTCAAACGCTACAAGGAAGCCTATCAGTCGAACACGCTGAAACAATATGTCGCCGGCGATCGGATTGTGCGGCAGTGGATCGCCATCGCCTGTCGGGAACTCGGGATCACGCCGACGACCGAGGGCGCGCTCGACATGAAGCTCGACCTCACGCAGATGATAGACGGCTTCTCCGGACAGGAGCACGCCCTTCCCATCCAACCGCTGTACAAAGACGTCATCGAGTTCGTCGCGCGCACGAAGACCTTCTACACGCCCACGATCTTGGTGGCTTACGGCGCTCCGTTCACGGAGAACTACTACTTTGCGTCCGAAGATGTGCACGGGAATCCGAAGCTGCGCCGTTTCATCCCTCACGAGATTTTGGATACGATGGTCCGACGTCGGCGCCAGTGGTTCTTGGCGGAGGAGTACGGTCACACGGGGATCGCGCGCGCTTGCGCAGCCATCGTCCGTGCAGGGGGACGAGTTTGTCTCGGAAGCCACGGACAGCTTCAGGGGCTCGGCGCGCATTGGGAGCTGTGGAGCATCGCCTCGGGAGGCCTGTCTCCTCACGAAGCGCTGAAGGTCGCTACGATCTTCGGCGCAGAAGCCATCGGCCTGCACCAAGACCTCGGTTCCCTGGAAGTCGGGAAGCTCGCTGATCTCATCGTGCTCGATAAGAATCCGCTCGCGGATATTCGCCACACGATCAGCATCCGATACGTGATGAAGAACGGATTCCTCTTCGATGGCGACACGCTCGATCAAATCTGGCCGACGCCGAAGGCGCTGGAGCGGCAATATTGGTGGGGGAGCGATCCTCCCGCGGCCCCGACGAGCCAATGACCGAGGGACCAATGACCGCAGAAGGGGCCGAGCGATGAGGGCATTCGATGATCGGATCGCTCATCGCTCGGCGAGATCGCTTTGAAGCGTTTCTTCTTCCACTCGCTCGATCTCCGCGCCCAGGGAACGCAACGCGACATCTAGCCGATCATATCCGCGTTCCAAGTGCTCGATTCCTTCTACGACGCTCTCGCCCTGCGCGGCCAGGGCGGCGATGACGAGCGCGGCCCCTCCGCGAATATCCGCGGCGCTCACCCGCGCCGAACGAAGCGGCGTCGGGCCGAAGATCCGAATGGCGTGGAAGAATTCGGGACGATCATCGTCGAGATTGAAGTTGTACACGGTCTCGGGATCCTCCAGGGGCGGATTGAAAAATTCAATGCGCGCCCCCATGCGTTGCAACTCCCGCGCGTAGTGGAATCGGTTCTCGAAGACGGTCTCGTGGATGACGCTTGTCCCATCGGCTTGCGTGAGCACCGGAGCGATGAGCGGTTGCCAATCGGTCATGAATCCGGGATGAGGCGCCGTCCGAATGACGACCGGACGCAACGGACCTCGAGACCAGACTCGCCAGGTCGTCCCGCGCAGTCGCGATCCCGCTCCCATCTCCTCCAGGACCTCGAGGAAGGCTCGCACATCCGCCGGGCGCACGTCTTCGATCTCGACCTCTCCTCGGGTTGCGAGGGCCGCGCAGGCGAAGGTGACGGCCTCGTTGCGATCGGGCATCACGCGATGGCGAGCGCCGTGCAATTGAGAGACCCCTTCAATGCGAATCGTCCGCTCGTCCGTGCGACAGATGCGCGCCCCCATCGCGTTCAGGAACGCGATGAGGTCGTCCACCTCGGGCTCCTGCGCGGCGTTCTCTAAGAGCGTTTCGCCCCGAGCGCAAACGGCTGCCAAGAGCAAGGCCTCCGTCCCCGTGTGCGTGTTCTTCGGGAAGCGATAATGCGCGCCACGCAGTCGCGTCCCGCGCACCAGAAGGCGCTCGCCGCCTTCCTGCACATGCGCACCCAGCGCTTCGAGTCCGGCGAGCACTCGATCCAGAGGCCGTCGGCCGATGCGATCCCCTCCGGGTCGAGGAACGCTGGCTTCCCCGAATCGCACCATCAACGGCACCATCAGCAGCGGCGAGGCTCGCGTCCGCTCCAGCGGATCCGCCGACACATGCGCCTCTGCCAGTGAACGCGGATCAATGACCCATGTCGTCGGGGCCACGCGCATCGCGCGCCCACCGAGCGCTTCGATCGCGCGCGCTACCACGCGCACGTCTTCGACGTCGGGAACGTTCTCCAGGACGCTGGGACCATCAGCCAGCAGCGCAGCGATCATCGCCTTGAAGGCTGTGTTCTTCGCTCCGCCCACGCGCACGCGCCCGATGAGCGACCGCCCGCCGCGAATCCGCCATCTCACACGTCCCATACGCCCACGTAGCGAATCTCCTCTTCGAGGAGGATGCCGAAGCGTTCGTACACGGCCACCTTCGCGCGCTCGATCAAGGCGCGAATCTCGCGCGCCGTCGCCCCTCCCACGTTAAGGATGAAGTTGGCGTGCTGCTCGGAGATCTTCGCACCGCCCAGGCGATATCCCTTCAATCCGCACGCCTCGATGAGCCGACCGGCATAATCTCCCGGAGGATTCTTGAAGACGGAGCCCGCGCTCGGTCCGGAAGGTTGATGCTTTCTCGCCTCGAGCATGCACCGCATCTTCGCCTCGATGCTCGAACGCGACGCACGATAGCCTTTCAGCCGCGCTGCTAGAATTACCTCGCTTGTTCGCTGAAACCGACTCCGGCGATAGCCGAAATCAAGTTGCGCCCGAGGCCAGACGACCACATCGTTCCGCTCATCCAAAACCTCCACCTCGCGCACGCGTTCGCCGATCCATTCCTCTCGCGTTCCGGCATTCCCGACGATCGCGCCCCCGAGCGTCCCCGGGATGCCGATGAGGAATTCGAAGCCGCCGATTTCAGCCTCGCCTGCCCGACGCGCCAATGCCACGAGATTCACCCCCGATTCGGCCCAGATCTCCTCCCCGCAAATCTCAATGCTCTCAGCTCGATTCAGGATGACGAGTCCGCGGACTCCGGCGTCAGCGACGAGGACATTGGCTCCGTATCCGAGGATCGTCACCGGCAAATTCGCTTCTCGGGCTGCGCTAGCGGCCGCGATCAAGTCTGCGCGCGTGCGCGCGATGAAGAACCACTCCGCCGGTCCTCCGACGCGCCAATTCACATATGGAGCCAGGGGCTCCTGAGATCGCAGTCGTCCTGATCCCAACCGCGCTTCGAAAGCGCGTGCGAATTCGCACGCGGCTGCGCGCGCCATGTCACCGTCTTGCTTCATCCTCCCTTCGGTCGATGAGAGCACGGGTTCAGCTCATGCGCAGGATCTCCTCCAGCGCCGTGCGCCAATCCGTTCGCTCATCGCGATATTTCACGATGACGGGCGTCGCGACCGCGAGTCCGTGTGCCCGGGCAAAATCTCCTGGAACCAAGCGCGCGCCTGGGACAACGACGGCGCCTTCTGGGATGACGAGCGGTTCCTCAGGCGTACCTCGATAGATGCGCTCGTGGACGAGATCGTATACGGGCGTTGATCCCGTTAAAATCACTCCAGCTCCCAAGACAGCGCGCCGTTTGACGATCGTCCCTTCGAAGACACCACATTGGCTGCCCACCAACACGTCATCCTCGATGACGACCGGCCATGCCCCGGGAGGCTCCAAGACTCCTCCAATTTGCGCCCCCGCGCTCACGTGCACGCGCTTGCCAATCTGCGCGCACGATCCAATCAAGACATGCGAATCCACCATCGTGCCCTCATCCACATATGCGCCGACGTTGATGTACGACGGCGGCATGATGACGACGCCGGAGGCAACATAGGCGCCGTCGCGAATCGCCGTCCCCCCGGGCACAATGCGAACGCCATGCCGCACGCCATCGAGCCCCTTTAGCGGATATGTGTCCTTGTCGGAGAATCGAAATTGCTCGTTGATCGAGTAGTCGGTGAGCGCGCCGATTCGGAATCCGAGCAAAATCCCCTTCTTCACCCACGCGTTCACGATCCACCGCCCGGCGGATGGCTCGGCCGCCCGAATCTGTCCTTCGTTGAGCCGTCGTTTGAACTCTTCGAAGACGGGGCGACCGCGCTCCCGCGCTTCTTCAAGAGGCGCGTCGAAGAGCCGTTCAATCTCGGCCTTGAGTTGCGACAGTTCCATGATGCGCTCCCGTCGGGATCAGATTGAGATCCGCGAGGATTGCCCTCAGCCGCTCGCGAGTCTCCGCCTGAGGCGGGACCAGCGGCAACCGATAATTTTCCTCGATCAAGCCCATCATCGCCAGGGCCGCTTTGACCGGGATCGGATTCGTCTCCAAGAAATTCCCGCGCATGAGCGGCAACAACCGAGAGTGCAGAGCCCGAGCGCGCGCGAAGTCTCCAGCCAAGGCCGCCGTCACTAACTCGCGCATCTCAGCCGGAGCTTCATTGGCGACGACCGAAATCACTCCATCCCCGCCGAGCGCGAGAATAGGCAGCGTCCATGCATCGTCCCCAGAGAGGACGAGAAATCCCGAGGGACGCACGCGCAGCAGCTCCATGATGTGCTCCAGATTGCCGGAGGCTTCCTTGATGCCGATGATGTTCGGGACTTCGGCCAAACGGAGCACGGTCTTCACCTCCAGATGACATCCCGTTCGCCCCGGGACGTTGTAGAGGATCACGGGAAGGCGCACGGCTTCCGCGATCGCTCGGAAATGCCGATATAACCCTTCCTGGGTCGGCCGATTGTAGTATGGGGTGACCGAGAGGATCGCATCAGCGCCTGCCTGCTCCGCGGCGCGCGCTAAGGTGATGGCTTCCTCGGTCGAGTTCGTCCCCGCACCGGCGATCACCGGCACGTGCTCTCGGACGCGCTCGACGACGCGGCGAATGATCTCGCGCTGCTCTTCTGGACGAAGCGTAGCGCTCTCACCCGTCGTCCCGCAGGGGACGATCCCATCCGTCCCCGCCGCGAGCTGAAAGTCCACGAGCGCTTCCAAGCGCTCATAATCCACTTGCCCATTGGGCCGAAACGGCGTGACCAACGCGACGAAGCATCCTCGAAAACGGCTCCTCCCATTCATACGTCCCCTCCTTGCAAGAGATGATCCAGGACCTCTTCAAAGGAAAAAACTCCGCGATGCTCTTTCGCGAACTGAGCGGCCCAAAGCGCCCCCACGGCGAACGCTCGCCGATGTCGAACTCTGTGGATGATCTCCAGGGTCTCAAAGGGGGCATCGAATCCCACCAAATGCGTCCCCGGATGCGATCCGGAGCGAATCGAGGCGACGCTGATTCCGTGTTGGGGAATGCGTTCCTCGAGTTGCGTGACCAGATGCGTCTTCCGCTCCAATTGTTTGAGCAGGATCTGCCCCAACCGCAGCGCTGTGCCGCTCGGATGATCGGCCTTCCACCGGTGATGCCATTCGACGACATACGGATCGAAATCTGGGAACTTTCGAAGCAACTGCGCGCCATACTCCACCAGGCGGAAGAGCAGATTCACGCCCAGGCAGAAGTTCGGCCCGTAGACGAATCCAATTCCCGCACGTTCAATCAAGGGCCGCACCTCGCCCAACCGATCGTACCACCCCGTCGTGCCAACGACCATCGACGTGCCAACCTCAACAACCCGCCGAATATTGATCAGGACCGCCTCTGGCGTGGAGAAGTCCACGCAGACATCCACCCCACGCAGGGCCTCCTCGGTCAACCCCTGTCCATCTGGATTCGTGCGCGAGGTGAAGATGGGACCGACTTCGATGCCTGCTTCGCGCGCTGCTCGCTCCACCTCTCGTCCCATCCGACCGTATCCGATCAACGCGATGCGCACTGGTCGCCTCCTCGAAATCGCCGAAAATAAAAAACCCCTCGAAACCGAGGGTTCCGAGGGGCCCGATCCTGCGTCGGCCTGAACGGAGCTAGATCAGCTCCTCAGGCCACGGAGGATCGAGCCCCATGCGCTTGACTCGCTTGAGTGTGATGTCTTCGAGAGACCAATACCGCCACGCGGAGCGCACTAATCCTTCGAACACCTGCGAGCGCTCATCAATTGTCCATCGTTTGTCCCGCCCTGTCGCTCCCATGGCGGAAAAGGAAGTAGCACATCGGCGCCGCTTCGTCAAGCCTTTTCTCTCGCGAGGTATGCCCCATGGCGCGAGTATCCTGCGCCCGAGAGCTTCCGACGAGCGTTCAAAACGGCATCGGTTTCATACCGAACTCGCGAAAGAGCGCGCGTTGGTTGTAAAGCGCCGACTCGATGGACGGGAGCCATCGAAAGAAGCGATTTGGTCGGAGGAACGCTCTCTGTCCGGACGGCAGGCGATTCCATCCGCGTGGGGGATCCGTCAATTCGACGATCTGCGTGTACGTCGCCCGATTCCCTGCTGGGATCGCGGGCCCAACGTAGAATCCGAAGAGATGTCGAAAGCGAATCATCTCACGCGGGACCACAGGCATCGCCCACATCAGACCGTAGGTGTGCATCAGCTCCTCCACCGTCTCTCGAATGCTCATCACGATGACGTCGCGCCAATCCCGGCCATTGAAGTAATCGTACGTCAACGGGACGCCAGCGCGCGCCCTCTCTAGGATGCGAAGCACGGTATTGATGCTCACCTCCGACAAGAAATCGCTCCCCAACTCGTCGGCGAATATGTTTCGCACGAGGCGCTGCAAAAGGACATCGAAGATGACGTTCGCGCCTTCCACAGCAGGCGAAGCGATCGCATCGGCATAGAGAGCCCCATCCCAATTTTGCAAGAGTTGTGCCACCAAGCGCACGCGCGGATCGTCCGTTCCCACTTCTTCGACAGCGCGCAGGAGATACTCCCTCAGGAACTCCATCTTCGGCCCCATATCGTCGAAGCGCGCGATGTCCTTCTCGATCTCGATCAGGTCCTCGATCCCAAGCCGCGTTCGGCTCCCCTCTTCTCGCCTTTGTCTGAGGACCCGTGTGGGTTCGTCCAACACGCTCATGATGCGCAGCACCCGATGCTGCTTTCCGAAGAGCACGTCGTCCGGATTGTCGAAGTCCACCGTCGGTTTGTTGTTCCAATTCGCGAGCCATCCCTGCTGCGGATTTCGCACATGGGGCAACGGACGAACGTTCGCTTCCCACTCCGCCTCTCCCGTCCCCGGCAGGGGAAGACGAGGATCATATCCGGCCGGACGAATGGGAACCCATCCCGCGAGCCAGTAGGCGATGTTTCCCTCGACATCGGCATAGAGGAAATGATGCGACGTCGGGATCCGCCGAATGGCGCGCTCGAAATCCGCCATATCCCGCGCTCGATTGATCTCCCAAAACCCCACCCATGTTTCCGTCTCCTTCATCCAGTGAGCCCGCTTGAGCGTGACGGCCAGATGATTTGCTTCGTCCACGAAGAGCACGGGCCCATGAACGGTTCGCCTCACAAGGATCGTCTTCGCCTTCGTCGTGCGCAGCGGGAATCCCAGCGGAGATGTCCGAACGGCGATCACTTCCTCGCGCACCTCCATGCGCCGATACGTTCCCCGATAAAGGTACTCGTCGCGATTCACGGGATTCAGCCGCTCGATGTAAAGATCCGCGTTATCGCCAGGTCCGCTAGTCGTCGTCCACGCGATCCGCTCGTTATGTCCGATCAGGATGACCGGCCCTCCGGCAAACGCCATGCCCGTCACGCGCCAGCCCGGAGCTCTCAAGTGCACCTCGTGCACGATGTCCGGGTAGAGAAATCCCATTTGGGGTCCACCGAGCAAGAGCGGACGTCCGGTTCGCGACTTCGTCCCGTCAATGACGAACCCGAAGCTCCCGAAGGTGACCGGCAATCCCAGGAGCTGAAAGAGCGCTCGACGCCGCTTCTGCCATTGCTCGGAGATGGCGAGGAAAGCGCGGAAATCGGGAAGCCAACGATAGAGCGCGAAAAGCGGACCTCCCCTTCTCGCGGGATCACGCATGGCCACTTCCAGAGTGGCTTGCGCGCGAGCCGCATCGTCCTCCAACGGTACGGTTACCGGAGCTTCCGGATCGTTCAGCCACCGCAAATCGTCGAAGATCTCGCCCCCGAGTTCCTCGCCGTGACGCTTCACGAGCTGCTGATAGAGGACGAGGTTTCGCAGCTCGCGCCCTCCGCGCTCGCCGAAAATTCGCGCGGCCAATCGGCAGATGGCGATCGAATCCGTCACCGTCCAGGGCTCCGGAAAATATCCGAGGACGTGGAACTCCCACGGCAACTTCCGAAGCGGATCCGCGCGCGCCTCCTCCAGATACCGATTGATCCCGTCACGATAGGCCGCTATCGCCTGTCGCATAGAATCGGGCATGGCCTCATACATCGCCTGATACTCTTGCTCCGTATATCCGTGCTGGCGCTGCTCGATATCCAATTCCACGAGCTCGATCGTTCCCTTCACCTCAACGCTCGTCACGATGTTCCCCAGCACTTCGGCCAAGCGTCCGCGCGCCGCTCGCCGAAAGACTTCCAGCTGCCACAGCCGATCTTGAGCAACCGCATAACCGTACGCCTCGAAGAGGTCGTATTCGTTCTCCGCTTCAATGCTCGGCCGACCGTATTCGTCCCGACGAATACGAGCCGTGCTCCTCACCCCGTTCGAAATGGACGCGCGATCGGCCAGAATTCGGGGAATGCCCAAGGCGTCCCCAAGCCACGCACAAAAGCAGAGGATGCCAATTCCCCACCGAGCGAAAAATCGGAGCCTTCGACCCATCGTCTCCTTCTCCTCCGCAACTCCCTCATCGAGGGAAGGACCAAACTCCCGGAGCGCAGGGGAAACTCTTGCGAGTTCTCTCGAGAGGCTTGCGCCTCCCTACCCTGCACGTTTGTCCCATCCTCCGTTGGGAGATTATACGGAGGACGACGGCGATAGACAATGGGATTTTCCGACGAGGCGTATCGAAATGCTATCCCCTCACGCCGATCCCGAGGAGAATTGTTCGGGATCAGACGCGGGAGTTCCCGACGAACGACGTCCCTTGCGATAGAAGATCGAACGATGCAGTCCCGATAATCGCGCGGCCTCAGCGATATTTCCCCTCGCGCGTTCGAGGGCGCGTTGAATCAGCGCGTCCTCCAGCTCGTCTATATACGCCTGTGCGATCTTCAAAATGGCGCGGCGGCGGCGCTCCAAATCCTCTCGATCTACCGGGGCCGTGCGCAAAAAGGCGCGGAAGGGATTTTTCTCCACCTCCAGAGCGCGACGCCGATTGAGGAACGCCTCCGGCAGATCCTCCACTCGAATCTCCTCCGAGGGAGCCAGTAGGACGAGGTGTTGCACGAGGTTCTCCAGCTCCCGAACGTTCCCCGGAAATGGATACTCCTGGAGCGCCAGCAGCGTCTCGGGATGGAAGCGGAGTGTGGGACGTCCGGCGGCCGGAGCGTATTTCTTCAGGAAGTGAAGAGCCAGTAGTGGGATGTCCTCCGGGCGCTCGCGCAACGGTGGCACGCGCAGCGGGATGACGTTCAATCGGTAGTAGAGCGCCTCCAGGAATTTCCCCTCGGATACCATTTGCGCGAGCTGGCGGCTCGTGGCGGCGATGACGCGCACGTCCACGCGGATGGATTTACCTCCACCTAAGCGCTCGAATTCGTGAAATTGAAGGAAGCGCAGCAGTTTCGCTTGTACTGAGAGTGGCAACTCGCCGATCTCATCCAAGAAGATCGTCCCGCGATGAGCTCGTTCGAAACGCCCCAAACGCCGCTCGACGGCTCCGGTGAACGCGCCGCGCTCATGCCCGAATAATTCGGACTCCGCCAACGTCTCCGGCAACGCGGCGCAGTTGACGACGATAAATGGTCCACCCGCTCGCGGACTCAAAGCATGGATCGCTCTCGCGAGCAACTCCTTCCCCGTTCCGGATTCTCCCTCAATCAGGACGGTCGCCGACGAAGGCGCCACCTGCAGGACCGTTTGCACGACCTTTCGCCAAGCGGCGTGAGTCCCGACCAATCCCTCCACGATCTCGCTCGCCACTTCTGGCGCGCTTTCCTTGCGAAGAGCGAGCGCTGTGTGCAACCGATCAGCCGCCTCCAGGTAAACGGCGATGAGCCGAGCAGCGCGGGCGAGGAATTCCCGGTCCGATTCCGAATACGCCGCGGCGGTGGAGTTGTTCTCCACATAGATCGCCCCGAAGCTGATCCCCCCGATGGCGAACGGAGCGACGAGCACCGAGCGAACGCCACGCTGAATGACGCTCGTCTCTTGCGAATACGCGGGCTCCGAGAGCGCATCGCGCACCAGGAGCGTTTCACCGGAGGAGAGCGCGCGCCAAAGCAGCGTCCGACTGAACGTATGCTCTTCCGCCGAGAGATCTCCAGACTGGAAATTTCGTGCGCACGCCAACAGGACGCGCGTGGAATCAACGCCGACTTCCCCACCCACGCGCAGCCCTCCCGGATAGAGCACAAGAAGGAGGCGCTCCGAACGCGTCTCGGCGAGAAGGAGGTCAGCCGCCCGCTCCAAAAATTCCTGCGAGGAGGAACTGTAGAAATAGAGGTCGGCCAATCGCGCCGCCACCTGTCCCAAACGGCTCTCCAGCACGAAGGACTGAAGCTCGGTCAAGGTGCGATCGAGCTTCTCCAGCGCATCGCCGCGAATCTGCCCGAGCGTCTTCCCCATCGCGCCGAGAAGACGCTTCGCCTCTGATTCCGAGAGACGCTCTCCGAGCGCGCGCCCGATGCGCTGCTGCAACTCGTCGAGCGCCCATCGAAGCTCACCGAGGAGATTCGCGGCTCTCTCCCACCACGCGCCCATGCCGCATGTCAGTCCTCAGGACCCTTCGACGCACAGCCCACACGGCAGACACATTCCATCGCATTCGCAATAGCCGATGGGACAGATGCCGTCCAAGCCGAGCGTCTCCCGCAAGAACGCGCGCACGCGCCGCTCGACCGTCGCCGCGCGCTTGGCTCGCTGCGATGTCGTCCGACCGGATAAGACGTAGTAGACAGCGAGCCGTTCGAAAGCGGAGAGCACTTCCCGCAATCGCAGATACGGCCCCAAATCCTCTCCGCTCAGCTCCCGCGTTTGCATATCCCACCGATCCCATTGGTTCGCCATCGCCAGTTCTCGCACAAGCGGCGAGAGCTCACCAACGGCGTCCGCGCGTCTCTTTCTCCGTCCGACTCGCCGCACCGGTACACGAATCCTCAGGGAAGTCGTCTTCCCCGCTTTCGTCTTCTTCATCGGAGGCTCTCCTTTCTATGGCAAGTTCTCGATCATCCTGATCACGCTCCAGCTCGCCTGTCGCCCATAGTAGAGGGTCCGCCCATCGGGCGCCCAGGCGAGAGTGGAGAAATAGACTCGCGGATCTCGATTCTCCGTCCGCTTCGCCGCCCGTCTTCCCCCGACGGAGAGCGTCCACAAATTATCGCGCCCGTCAGCTCGCGAGATGTAGGCGATAGTGCGCCTATCGGGCGAGAGGTGAACGGTCACCAAGCTCGCTTGCGCGAGTACACCCAGCGGGTATCTTCTCCCCTCAGGCACCGTAACGCGAAAGAGGCGAATCTGCCGGGCCATGTAGGGGACGAGACGCGATCCCTCGCCGATCGCAACGAGCAGCGTCGCGCCTGAATCCATCCATCCGACGAGTCGCACCACCTCCCGACTCCGCAGGAGCGGGAAGACTGTCCTCCGTTCGATCTCACTCACCCATACCGTCCACAGCGTTTCGGCCCCTCCTCGGGCTTCCGAGACGAAGGCGAGACGATGCCCGTCGGGGGCCCACAGCGGGCACGAGAAGACGAGCGAGCGATCCGCGTTCTCCGTCATTCGAATGTCCTCGAGAGGATCGAGCGTCGTGACCCAGATGTTCGAAGCGCCGGTTCGCATCGAGGCGTAAGCGAGACGACGCCCGTCGGGCGACCAACTGAAATCCCGCGTCTGCAACCGATGGAACGGTAAGAGCCCATACCCCCCATGATAGACACCGCGCGCCACCCGTCGCTCGACCCCTCCAGAAGCTGGAACGATCCAGAGCTCGAATTGCCCGTCCGATCCACGACGCAAGAACGCCAGGTGCTGCCCATCGGGAGACCACGCCGGATCGAATCCGGGGGTCACGAATTGAACCGCAGCTTCTTCTCCCTCGAGCGCCCTCACCACGATGCGCGCGCGAAAGAGATCACCGCCCGCACTCGATTCCGGTTTCGCTTGAAAAGCGAGGGCGCGTCCATCGGGGGAGACGGTCGGCCATAATTCCAGGCCGATCTCCGTCGTCACTTGCACCTCCTCTCCCGTTTGAAGGTCGACGCCCCAAATGTCGGATTCGTCCTTCGAGAGCGCATACAGTACACGCCGCCCATCCGGGGAAATATCGGCGATGAAAAGATCGGTCTCGCTCGAAGTCAGCCGCTGCGGCGTTCGCTCATCCAGGTCAATGAGGCAGATTTGGTAGGCCTCTCCCCATTTACATGCATAAAGCAGGCGCCGTCCATCGGGATGCCAGATCGGAAACCGTTCCTCCTCGGGGCTCGCGGTCACTCGCTCCGGTTTCCCTCCACCAAGAGAGAGCATCCAAATGTCCACCTGTCCCCCTTGAACGTCCACATAAGCGATCCGCCGTTCGTCAGGCGAGAGGCTGAAGTCCGTGACGCGCGACGTTTGCGGATCGAATGACGTCAGAACCGTCGCTCGTCCAGAGGCGAGATCGAGCATATGGAGATTTCGCTGCGCTTCGTAATAGAGAGCGTTTCGCTTGGCCGACCACGCGATCAAGTTCACCGGACTCAAGCGACCTGTCGTCGCCTGAGGGATGACGTGCAGCAGTGTCGGGATCCCCCCCAAAGCCGGTACCGCCCAAATCCCCATTTGCCCCCCGCGATCTGAGAGGAAGGCGATCTGCTGCTCATCCGGCGACCAAACGGGAGAGCGATCGTTCCATTGATCGCGCGTGATCGGCACGGCGGCCCCACCGAGGGTCTGCTGAACCCACAGGTCGGGATCTCCTCCCTTTCGGGAAGCGAAGACGATCATCTTTCCATCCGGCGAGAAGCGGGGACGTGGCAGACTCTCGCCCGGCTCGTTCTTCCAACTCACCAACTGCGCGTGCTGCAGAGTATCGGTCCATTCTCCCTTCGGACGATCGTCAGGGTGCCAGAGGAACCAGAACGCGAGCGCGGCGATCAGAGCGATCAGCGCGATGCCCATCGCGCGCGCCGACGGCAAGCGCCACGACCGGCGCCGCTCCTCCCCAACCGTCCGCGAAAGGGAGACGGTCCGAAATCCGCTCACCGCATGCCCTCGCTCGCGCGCGAATGCCACCAGCTCTTCCTTCATCTCCGAGATCGTTTGATACCGATCGGCCGGATCCTTCCGCAGCGCCTTCCGCACGATGCGCTCCAGTTCGAAGTCCACTTCCGGCGCGAGCGCGCTCATCGGCTTCGGCTCCGCATGCAAAATGGCGTGGAGGACCTCGACATCTGTCGCCCCGACGAAGGGTCTTCGCCCGGTGAACAGTTCGTAGAGCAGCGTACCGAAGGAGAAAATGTCGCTTCGAGCATCGAGCGGCTCGCCGCGCACTTGTTCGGGCGACATGTAGGGCGTCGTCCCAATGAGCGCCGAAGTCGCTGTGATCTGCGAGAGCGTGAGCGCGTCATCCGCTTCCTGCCCCTCCCAGCGCACGCGCTTGGCCAATCCGAAATCTAACACAATGGCGCGATCGCGCTCGTCCACGATGACGTTGGAGGGTTTGATGTCGCGATGGATGATCCCCTGCCGATGGGCTTCCTCCAACGCCTCAGCAATGTCAATGGCATAGCCCAACGCGCGCTCGATCGGGAGCGGTCCCTCGTCGAGAAGCTCCCTGAGCGTCTTCCCAGCGATATAGGGCATGGCGATGAAGACGATGTCTCCGACTTCTCCGACTTCGTAGACCGTGCAGATGTTCGGATGCTGCAAAGCGGAGGCCGCGCGCGCTTCGCGAAAGAAACGACGTCGAGCGTCTGGGTCGGCGACGAGCGAAGGAGACAAGACCTTGATGGCGACCGTTCGTCCGAGCTGAAGGTCCACGGCGCGATAGACGTCGGCCATCCCCCCTCGGGCGACCCAAGCCTGGATCTGGTACCGGGAGAGGATCGTTCCAGGCTGAAGACTCCGCGGCCCCATGACTTCCCCCATGGCTCTCGCCTCTATCGCCCGTCTCGATTCTCGTCCGGCTCTTCGTTCATCTGCCTCGCCTCATCGCTGAAAAGTGGCGCCGAGCTTCAGCCCAATGATAAACTAAAGGCGATCCCTCAGCAATTGAAACGGGAGACACGCCCTTGCATTTAACGAAGCACCTGAAAATAATAATCCGGCCACTTCGGAAAGTGGGGAGGCAAGGCGATGAACAAGAAGAGGGGGGCAACGCGACGACAATTTCTCAAGACGGTCGCGGCCACGGCCGTCCTTCCTTCGACGTTTCCCCTTCTCGAGGAGGCGGAAAAGAGGGAAGACGCCGTGAGCGTCACGACGCAAGCGACGCAACAACCGCTCACCCCCTCGGCAGCCGCTGAGGCCTTGGGCGAGCTGGTGCGCGTGCGTTATGGACGCTTCTTGACGGAGGAACAGCTCGCGGAGGTCAAGCGACAGATCGAGCGGGGTCTCCGTTCGGCAGAACGCCTCCGGAATTTTCCGCTCACGAATGCGGATGAGCCGGATTTGATCTTCCGCGCGGTACCATGAGCCTCTTCCGCGGCCGCTCCATCAAAACCGATCTCGAGGAGGACATCACGATGCGCGATCACGAGATCGCTTTCCTCTCGATTCGGGAATTGGCTCAACTCATCCGATCCCGACGCCTCTCTCCCGTGGAACTCACGCGGCTTTATCTGGAGCGACTGGAGCATCTGGGACCGAAATTAGGCGCGGTCGTCACAATCACCCACGAATTGGCGTTGGAACAAGCGCGCCGCGCTGAACGAGAGATCATGCGTGGCCGGTATCGAGGATTGTTGCACGGCATCCCGTATGGCGTGAAAGACCTGCTGGCGACCAAAGGCATTCCCACGACGTGGGGGGCGGCGCCATATCGAAATCAAGTCTTCGATTACGATGCCACAGTCGTGCGGCGCCTGGAGCGAGCGGGAGCCATCCTGGTAGCGAAGCTCGCCATGGTGGAATTAGCGGGCGGCATGGGATACAACACGGCAGATGCCTCTTTCACAGGACCCGGACGTACACCGTGGAACCTCGATTACTGGAGTGGGGGATCGTCTTCGGGATCAGGAGCCGCTGTCGCGGCCGGCTTGGTCGCCTTCGCCATCGGCTCAGAGACCTCCGGTTCCATCCTCACGCCCGCGGCTTTTTGTGGCATCTCTGGGTTGCGCCCGACCTATGGACTCGTGAGCCGATACGGAGCTATGGCGCTCTGCTGGACGCTCGACAAGCTCGGCCCCATGTGCCGCACGGCCGACGACTGCGGGATCGTGCTCGCTGCGATCTCCGGAAAGGACCCGAAAGACCCCTCGAGCGTGGCGCGGAAATTCGCATATTCGGAGCCGCTTCTGCCTACTCGGCGGATGCGCGTGGGCATCGTCAAAGGTGCGCTCGAGCGCGTGCAACCGGAAGTGCAGAAGAACTTCGAAGCCGCAGTGGAGGTCCTCAAGAAATACGCGACGATTGATCCCGAAGTCCCCCTGCCCGATCTTCCGTACGGACAAGTCGTCGGGATCATCGTCAACGCGGAGGGAGCCAGCGCCTTCCGAGATTTGATCGAAAGCGGGCGCTTGGCGGAGTTACAGAATCCGCGCGATCGAATTGGGGGGTATGTGGGGATGACGGTCCTGGCAGTGGATTACCTGCACGCCCAGCGCGTCCGCGTTCGAATTCGTCAAGCGCTCGACGAGATACTCTCTCGATACGATGCTGTGATCGCTCCCACGCGAGCGACTGTCGCCTATCCGATCGGCGTGGAATTCGAGCGCGCATATCCGGGCACAGGGGGGGGCCCTGCGCTCATTCCCGCGGGCAATGCGGCTGGCGTTCCGGCGCTCTCCATCCCCAACGGATTCGGACAAGCTGGACTTCCAACGGCTCTCCAATTGATGGGGCGCGCCTTCAGCGAGGCCACACTCATCACTCTCGCCAATGCCTATCAACGGGAGACCGACTGGCATCGGCGACGGCCTTCCCTTGAGGCCTGACCTCCGGAAGGGGAGAGCCTGCGCTCTCCCCTCACGCCACTTCAGAGAATGCGGCCACGACCGGCTCGCTCAGTCGAAGAAAGTCAGCCATCCGCATCCGAATCGAATCCGTGTGCGTCCCCGCATTGAAGACGATCTCTTCATCTTGCAACAAGGGCTCGGCCACGTAGACGGGGATTCCGTAGAGATTCCCGAAGATCGGCATCGCGCCGATCTCGCAATCCGGGAAGAGGTCTTTGAACTCCGCTTCCGTTGCCAATCGGACATAGGTCGCTCCCACGACTTCGGCGAAGCGCGTCAGATCCACTTTGTGATGCGCGGGCAAGACGGCCATCACATATCGGTCATCGGCCTTGAGGATCACGGCCTTGGCCATCTCACGGCCTCGCACATGAAGCGCATGGGCGATCTCCTGCGCCGTGAACGCCTGCGAATGGGTGCAGACCACGTAGGGGACACGTTGCTCATCGAGGTATTGTTTCAATCGGGCGACGATTCCCATAGCGCTCTCCTCCGAAGATCGTGCGCCCGCGAGGTCTCGTCCCCAGGATCGAGATCGCGCGCGGCGCTCGTCGGAGATCATCCCTCCGCAGGGGGACGATCCCATGCTTTCATACGGATGCCCAGCGCGCGAAGAAGCGCTCCACGTCCTCGATCCGCGTTGTGATCGGACACGGGGGGAGGCTTTGCAAGAAGACCGCGCCATATCCCTTCGTGCGAATCCGAGGATCGAGGATCGAGAGAACGCCTCGATCAGATCGGCTGCGGATCAATCGTCCCAATCCTTGTTTGAGCATGATGACGGCCTGAGGGACGGCGTACTCGTAGAACGGATCGCCGCCGCTCTGCTCGATATAGCGTTGGCGCGCCGCCACAATGGGATCCGTCGGAACGGCGAAGGGCAACCGATCAATGATGACGCAGCTCAACGCCTCCCCTTGCACATCCACGCCCTGCCAAAAGCTCGACGTGGCGAATAAGACCGAATGCGGCGTCGTACGAAATCGCGTGAGAAGTCCGGATTTGGAGCCCTGCCCTTGGAGGAAACAAGGGAACGGCACGCGACGCCGGACGTGCTCATACATTTCTACCATCGGCTGAATCGCCGTGCAGAGGACGAAGGCCCGTCCTTGCGTCACATGCAACAGCTTCACAATCTCCTCCACGGCGGCTTCGGTGAACTCCGCGCTTCGAGGATCTGGCATGTGTGGCGGAAGGTAGAGAATCGCCTGCTCGGCATAATCGAAATGCGAGGGGACGATCACTTCGCGCGCGTGGCGAATCCCGAGGCGAGACCGAATGAAGTGAAAGCTCCCCCCGCTCGTCAAGGTCGCCGACGTCAGAATCACCGTGCGCACGCGATCGAAGAGCCGCTCGGCCAAAATCTCGGAGACATCGATGGGCGTCGCTTGAAGGAAAACCCCACGCCCGCGCCGTTCGTACCATCGGACGAATTGTGGATCGCGTTGAAGGAGAATGAAGTCAAGATCAGCTCGCACCTGCGCCGTTCGACGGATGAGGGCTTCCGTTTCCGGCGGGGGGTCCTTCACCATCGCGAGCGTCGTCTCCAGAAGCGAGAGGGCGTTTCGAAGGGCGAGGAAGCTCTCTCCCACGCGTGTCACCGGGAGCGTCTCCCCTCCCTCCTCCACTAGATCCATGGGAAGCCTCTCCTCGGTCGCCTCTGCGCGGACGAGGAGATCCGGCTCCAGAGGATATCGTCCTTCGGGCCTCCCATCGTTCAGGAAATGCATCCAGAAACTCTCGGCTCGCTGCTGCACGCGCAAGGTGACGCGCATCAGCTCCGCCATCGCCGCGGTGTCCGTGATCGGGAGATTCTGCACATCGCGGATCAGCTCGGCTACGCGATAATTGCTCACCTGCGCCCCGAAATATTCCGAAGCGATCTCCTCCAACTCGTGCGCCTCGTCGAAGATCACGATCCCATAATCCGGGATCACCGCGCCGAGATCGTTTCCCCGCAGCGCGAGATCGGCGAAGAACAGATGGTGATTGACGATCACGATGTCCGCTTTCAAGGCGCGCTCGCGCATCTTCGTGATGAAGCAGGCGTCGTACTCCGGACACTTCTGTCCGAGGCAGATCTCCGAGCGCGCATCGATCGCCGACCAGAAGCTCAGATTCTCCGGGAGATCCGCTAGCTCCGCACGATCTCCCGTCTCCGATCGAAAGGCCCACTGGCGAATCTCGTCGAAATAACGCACATCGTCCCAATCGGCGAGGATCGGCTGCGTTTCCGCTTTCTTCAAGCGGTAGAGGCAGACGTAATTCGATCGGCCTTTCATGTACGCGACGCGCAGCTTCCGCCCGAGGGCCTTCTCCAAGAAGGGGATGTCCTTGAGGAAGAGCTGCTCTTGCAGATTCTTCGTCCCCGTCGAGATGATGATGCGCTCGGAGGCCGCTAGCGCCGGAATGAGATACGCGAGCGTCTTCCCCGTCCCCGTCCCTGCTTCGACCAGCAAATGTTCCCCTTCGACGATCGCGCGATAGACGGCCTCGGCCATTTGAATCTGCCCGGGCCGATATTCGTACTGCGGGTGATGCTTTCCCAGAAGCCCTCGCTCCCCAAAGACGTCCTCCATGCGGACGATCTCTTCGCTGCGTCGGGTCATGGCCGATCCCTCGACGTCGAGCCGGAGGTGGTCACAGCGCGCGGAGCCGATGCAACCGATGCGGATAGAGCGGGAATTGTTCCGTCAGTTCCAGCACTCGTCGTCGGACCGAACGTTGGACCTCTTCGCTCTCGGGCTGATCTAAGACCTCGGCGATCCACTGCGCGATCTTTCGCATCTCGGGCTCCTTCATTCCCCGCGTGGTGACCGCTGGCGTCCCCAAGCGAATGCCGCTGGCGATCATCGGCGGCTGCGTGTCAAAGGGGATGGTGTTCTTGTTCACGGTGATTCCCGCGCGCTCTAGGGCGCTCTCAGCCTGTTTTCCCGTCAACCCTCGCGAGAAGACGTCCACGAGCACCAGATGCGTATCCGTCCCCCCGGAGACGATCCGATACCCCGCCCGCGCCAGTTCCTCTGCCAAGACGCGAGCGTTTTTGATGACCTGCTCTTGATACGCGCGGAATTCGGGTTGCATGGCTTCTTTGAAGCATACGGCCTTGGCCGCCATGATGTGGACGTGAGGTCCGCCCTGCACGCAGGGGAAGACGGCGCGGTCAATCTCCCGCGCGTATTTCTCCTTGCACATGATCATGCCCGCTCGCGGGCCGCGCAATGTCTTATGCGTCGTCGTCGTCACGAAATCGCAGCAAGGGACAGGACTCGGATGCAGGCCTGTCGCCACGAACCCGGCGATGTGCGCGATGTCCGCCATGACGACGGCTCCAACATCGTGAGCGATCGCCGCGATGCGCTCGAAATCAATGATGCGCGGATACGCGCTCGCCCCACAGACGATCATCTTGGGCCGATGCTCGTGCGCCAACCGCTCCAACTCCTCATAATCAATTTGCTCCGTCTCACGGTCCACGCCGTAAGGGATCACGCGGAAATATTTCCCCGAGAAATTCAACGGATGCCCGTGCGTCAGATGCCCGCCGTGCGAGAGGTTCATCCCGAGGATCGTATCTCCGGGTTGCAACACGGCGATGTAGACGGCCATGTTCGCCTGCGACCCCGAATAGGGCTGCACGTTCACGTGCTCGGCGCCGAAGAGCTGCTTCGCCCGCTGGATCGCCAGCGATTCCACGACGTCCACGAATTCGCATCCCCCATAGTAGCGTTTGCCCGGATATCCCTCGGCATATTTGTTCGTGAAGACCGATCCCATGGCCTCGAGAACGGCTTCGCTGACGAAGTTCTCCGATGCGATCAACTCCACCCCTTGTGCCTGTCGCTCCGTCTCTCGAAGGATGGCCTCGGCGATCTCCGGATCCACCACGCGTAGCGGCCGTGTATGCCACTCATTCATCATGATGACTCCTCGCTCGCGTGATTCCCACGCCTTCGCGCGAAACGGAATCTTACCGCAGGGCTACCCCCGCCTTCAAGCAAGCCTCCGTCAGGAACGTCGTGCCACGACGCGCTTTCGCTCTCCCCCCTTCCCCAAATACGCGCGACACAACTCCAGAAAGGCCACCAGGGGCTCCGACAGCGCATCCTCCTTCCGATAGGCGACCCCCAATTCCCACCGACTCTTCAATCCCCGAATGGGGAGCGCGCGCAGAAGCCCCGCATGCACTTCTCGTTGAACCGTGAGCCAGGGGAGGATGCTCACTCCAAGACCGACCTCGACCATCTTCTTGATCGCTTCATCGCGATTCAGTTCCATGGCGACATGCGGACGCACTCCCGCATGCTCGAAGAAGAGATCAATGATCCGCCGCCGATTTCCCCCGCGCTCTCCGAGGATCAGCGGCTCGGCGGCCAACTGCATGACCGTCACCTCCCGCGCCTGAGCCAAAGGGTGCCCAGGGGGAACGACGGCCACCAACCGATCGCCGTAGAGCGGCTCGGTTTGAAGCAGCGGCGCTTCGACGGGCAGGGAGATCAAACCGACATCCAACCGATGCTCCAGAAGGCGTCGGACAATGGCCTCGCTCGTGCCGGCGAAGACGACGAGATCCAAAAGCGGGAAGCGCTTCTTCAACTCGCTGAGGATCTCCGGCAGCGGGTGAATGGCGATCACCGTCGAAGCCGTTCCCACGCGCAGCATGATCCGCTGCTCCTCGGCGAGCGCCGCGATCTCCGTGCGCGCCAAATCGCACGCGCTCAAAATCGCTTGCGCATGTTTGAGCAGCGCTCGTCCGGCAGGCGTGAGCGTAGCTCGCTTGCGCACCCGCGCAAAGAGCTTCATCCCCAGCTCCTCCTCCAATGCCTTGATGTGCAGGCTCACGGCCGCTTGCGAGAGATTCACGCGGCGTCCGGCGAGCGTGAAGCTTCCCGTCTCGGCCACCGCTCGAAAGGTGCGCAGGTGTCGCAACTCCATGGCGTTCCCCCCTTGCATTAGCAATCTTCATGCATCTCATTAAAACTCTCCGTTTCCCTTCACCTCGCCTATTGTACTAGAATTCCCGCGTGAGCGCCGAAGATGCGCCGGACGCATAACGACGTGGGTGGACGATGAAGGACGGACTGGAACGAACGTTCACGTATCGGGAGGTCTATGGCCAACCGGAAGCGATGAGCGAGACGTTGCGACGCGCGCCCGCTCGCTTCGCGCGCATGGTCTCGGTAGGTCCTCTGGAACGCTTCACGGAGGTGATCTTCACCGGATGCGGATCGTCCTATCATATCGCCCTCTATGCCGCGCACGCCTGGGGGACGCTTCTGGGACTTCGCGCGCGCGCCCTCCCGGCCTCCGAAATCCTGAACTTCTCGAAGGCGCATTTCCACGCGGAGGCGCGACCTTTGATTTTCGCTATCTCACGCAGCGGAGGGACTGATGAGACCGTGCTCGCGGCAGAACGGGCGAAGGCAGTGGGGGCGACGGTCGTCAGCGTGACGACGAATCCCGAATGTCCGCTCGCGCGCACTGCCGATGTGCATTTGTCCTTCTCCGAATGCCTTGAACAGAGCTTGGTCACGACGGGATCGCTGACGTGCATGATGCTCGGTCTGCTGCTACTGGCTGATGCCCGCGACGGAGGAACACTTCAGACGGAGGCAGCGGCTCTCCCTTCGGAAGTCGCACGGAGTCTCCGAGAGAACGAACCCATTGTGCGCGCTTATGCGGAGGATCGCACGCTCGCTCGTTTCATCTTCCTGGGGTCTGGTCCCTTCTACGCGCTGGCGGCGGAAGCGGCACTCAAGGTGATCGAGATGGCGCTCACCCCCGCTCACTTCTATCCCATGTTAGAGTTTCGACACGGGCCGCACCTCCTGCTCTCGCCGGAGACACTGCTGGTGATCTTTCCGGCCGAGGCGGAGGGTCCGTATGTGAATCGAGTGATTGAGGAAGCGCGCGCAGCGGAGGCGCGCGTCCTCCTTATCGGCGCTCGGGCGATGGAGACGTCAGCCCCGCAGCTCATTCTGGGAAGTCGCGTGAGCGAACTCCTGCGTCCCATCCTTTTCGCCCATCTCATTCAGCAATTGGCTCTTTGGAGAGCTGCGGCCGTCGGCGTGAACCCAGATGCCCCGCCGCGATTGACGCGGATCGTGCGATGGAACGAATGACGAGCGACGCGCTCGAATCGCCGCACACCTTTCGAAGACACGGGCTGGATGTGATGCCCGAGGGGCAGAAGTCGTTCCTGGCCGGTGTTGATGGCGGAGGGACGAAGACGATAGCCTTGGTCGCCGATGAACGACTGACTGTCCTCGGAGAAGGACGTTCCGGCCCCTCGAATTTCTTGCGCGTCGGAGTGGAGGCGGCTGTCATCGCCGTCCTTGAGGCTCTTGAGGACGCCTGCCGTCAAGCTGGACTCACGCCCGCAGATCTCCGCGCGCTGGGCATCGGCTTAGCGGGGATCGCCCACCCCGCGCATTATCGGCGCATGCGGGAAGCCCTTCTGCGAGGGCTCGTCGAGCGCCTGGCTTATGGCGCGCGCGATCCCCAACAGGTGGAGAACGTTGTGCTGACAACTGACGCTGAGATCGCGCTCTATGGAGCGACCGATGGTCAACCGGGCGTCGTCATCATCTCCGGGACGGGCTCGATCGCTTATGGGATGAACGCGCGGGGACAGAAGGCGCGTTCCGGGGGATGGGGACCAACCTTTGGCGACGAGGGGAGTGGATACGACATCGCGCGGCGCGCACTAGTGGCCGTCGCCTCGGCTTACGATGGACGAATGCCGCCGACGCTCCTCACGGAGCGGGTCTGCCGCTACTTCGGTATCGAGAGCCCGGCCGAACTGCCGCGCGTCATCTACGGAGACGCGACGAGCCCTAATATCGCTCCCTTGAGCGAAGTCGTCATCGAAGCGGCGCGAGAGGGAGACGCCGTCGCTCGAGCGATTCTGCGCGAAGCGGGCTTGGAGTTGGCGCGAACGGCCATCGCTGTCATCAAACGCCTGCGCTTGCAGCAGGAGGTCTTTCGCGTCTCCTACGTCGGCGGCGTCTTCTCCGCGGGAGAATTGATCCTGGAACCAATTCGCCAGAAGATTCGGGAAGTCGCTCCAAAGGCCGAACTCGGCCCCCCGCTCTTTCCACCTGCCGTCGGTGCGCTCAAGCTGGCGCTGGCGCGGCTTGGCCCTTCCGATCGGGAATCTGAAGTCGCCTGCTCGCTGCCCAAACTGGGCGTGCGGTGATCGCTGTCGAGGAGGAGCTGATGGGATGGGAGATCGCCGGGTATCGTGAGGTCCTCCATGGCCACTTGCACGTGGATGGCGTGAGCACCCAACACCTGGTCGAACGTTATGGGACTCCGCTCTTCGTCTTCTCCGAATCGCGCGTGAAGGCCAACGTCCACGAGTTGTTGGAGAGCGCTCAGCGCGTCTACCCGCGCGTGCGGCTCTGCTACGCGGCGAAGGCGAACTCGCTCTTGGCGATCCTCCGAGCCGTCCGCGAAGCAGGGGCGGACATCGAGGTCAACAGCGGGGGCGAACTCTACAAAGCCCTGCGCGCCGGCTTTCAGCCCGAGCAGATCGTCTTCAACGGCGTGAGCAAGACGCCCGAGGAATTGGAAGACGCGATTCGCGCTGAGATCTATGCCATCAATGTGGACTCGTTAGCGGAGCTGGAGATGATCGCGACCCTCGCCGAGCGCCTCGGCAAACGCGCCAATGTCGCGCTTCGCTTAGTTCCGGAGGTCGAGACGGGCTCGCACGCAGGATTGCAGACGGCTTTGCTCACCTCGAAATTCGGCTTCTCGCCCTCGGAGATCACCGAAGCCCTTCGGCGCGCGTTGGCCTGCTCGCGCTCCATTCATCTTGTCGGGCTTCACGTGCACGTCGGTTCGCAAACGCCGACGCGCGAACCCTACGTGCGCGCCTTCACGATGTTGTGGCGATTAGCTCTCGATCTCTATCGGGAGACCGGCCATCGCGTGCGTCACGTGAACCTGGGCGGGGGCTTGCCCATCATCTATGCGCACGACGAGCGAGCAATGGCAGATGTCGGAGAACGCCGACAACTCTTCCGCGCCGCGTGGGACATCGGCGCGCTCCTACAGGCCGTGCTGAAAACGGCTCTCGAAGATGGCGCGGCGCGCGACCTGCTCGAAGGATTGGAGATCATCTTCGAACCGGGACGCCGGGTGGTCGCGGATGCTGGAACGCTCCTGGTGAGGATTCGCAATCTCAAGACGCGGCCGGAGACGGGCGATACGTGGCTCTTTCTAGACGCCGGGACGGAGCTGCTCCCCTCGATGAGCCACTACAAGTGGTACTATCACGTGATCTCGGCCGATCGAACGGCCGAACCGCACGAGGCGCCCTATAAATTGGCCGGTCCACTCTGCGACGGCGGGGATGTGTACTTCGACATCGAAGGCACGGGGCAGCTCCCTCAATATCGCTTCTTGCCGAAAGGCTTGAGCATTGGGAATATACTGGCCATCCTGGACGTCGGCGCGTACACGGTCGCGCAAATGTCGAACTACAATGGTCGGCCGTTTCCGGCCATCTTGTGGATCACCTCGTCCGGAGATGTGCGGCTCATTCGCCCTCGCCAAAGCTACGAGGACTTGGTGAAGGAAGAATCCGTGTGAGGGGCTCGCGCAACGATGCGCCTGCATCCGCTCGATCTGACGATCCTCATCGCGTATCTTGTGGGGACGACGCTCCTCGGGCTGTGGCTCGGGCGCGGGCAGCGCACAACGAAGGACTATTTCGTCGGTGGACGAAATCTCCCTTGGTGGGCCATCGCCCTCTCGATCGTGGCGACCGAGACGAGTACGGTCACGTTCATCAGCGTGCCCGGATACGCGTACATGAAAGGCGCCAACGGCGAAGGGGGAGATCTAACCTTCATGCAACTTGTCTGCGGATACCTGGTCGGGCGCCTTATCGTCAGCGTCTTCTTCATCCCCCTCTACTTTCGTGGGGAGCTGCTGACGGCGTATCAGGTCCTCGCCCATCGCTTCGGTGAGCGCGCGCGCCGCGCGGCTTCTGGGCTCTTTCTCGTCACGCGGAGCTTAGCTGACGGCTTTCGACTCTTCGCTACGGCTATTGTGCTCGCCGCGGTGACCGGATGGGATGATCCCATCTCGATCGCAGTGATTGGCGCAGCGACGATCCTCTACACGTATGTGGGAGGGCAGCGAGCCGTTGTTTGGACGGACGCCATCCAGTTCGGCGTGTACATGCTGGGCGCGCTGGCTGCGGTGGACGTGCTCTTGGGAGGTATTCCCGGCGGATGGACAACAGCCTGGACCGTGGCCGAAGCACATGGGAAGTGGCGAGTCTTCGACTTCACGTGGAATCTGACGCGGAGCTACACCTTCTGGTCGGGGATCGTCGGGGGCGCTTTCTTGGCGATGGCGACCCACGGGACCGATCAGCTTATTGTGCAGCGCTATTTGACGAGCCGCACAGCGCGACAGGCGATGGCTGCGCTTCTGGTGAGCGCCCTCATCGTCTTCTTGCAGTTCCTCCTCTTCTTGCTCATCGGCGTCCTACTCTTCGTCTTCTACGCGCATTTTCCTCCGCCGACCCCGTTCGCAAAAAGCGATCGCATCTTCCCCTATTTCATCGTGCATGAGTTGCCGGCCGGATTTGTGGGGCTCATCGTAGCGGCCATCTTCGCGGCGGCGATGTCGACCCTCTCCAGCTCCCTGAACTCCTCGGCCGCGGCGGCGGTGACGGATTTTTATCGCCCTCTTCGGGGCGAACGTTTCCCGGAGGCCCATTATCTCCGCGTCGCTCGTGGACTGACCCTTGGCTGGGGGATCATTCAGATCAGCGTCGCACTTGTTGCCCGCGCGCTCTCGCAGCGCGTCGTGGATGAAGTCCTGGCGATCGCGGCCTTCACCAACGGCGCTATTCTTGGCGTCTTCTTCCTCGGCACGCTCACGCGGCGCGTCGGCGAATCGGCGGCGTTGGGGGGGATGATGAGCGGTCTTCTGGTCATGCTCTACGTCAAGTTCTTCACCTCGATCGCTTGGCCGTGGTTCGTCGTGATCGGATCGGCAGCGACGTTCATCACGGGCTGGGCGATTCAAACACTGAGAGAGCTCGCAGTCCGAAGAGTCGAGCTGATGCGAATCGAGCGATCATGAGCACGTCGTCGAAGGTCATATGGAGCTGACGCAAAGCGACTGGATCATCATCGCGGCATATTTCGTCCTCTCGCTGGGGATCGGACTAGCGTACACCCGGCGAGCGGGTCGCAATGTGGCGGAGTACTTCCTCTCGGGTCGGCACTTGCCGTGGTGGTTAGCCGGCACGTCCATGGTCGCGACGACCTTCGCGGCCGATACCCCTTTGGCCGTCACCGAGATGGTCGCTCGACATGGCGTAGCCGGCAATTGGCTTTGGTGGAACTTCGTCATGAGCGGCATGCTCACGGTCTTCCTCTACGCTCGGCTCTGGCGACGCGCCGGAGTGATGACGGATGTGGAATTCATCGAGCTGCGATATGCTGGGCGGGCGGCCGCTTTCCTGCGCGGCTTTCGCGCGATTTATCTCGGGCTTCTCGTGAACAGCCTCATCATGGGATGGGTGACTCTGGGGATGGCGAAGGTCATTGGCCTGTCCCTCAATATTGGGAAGTTGGAAGCAGCCTTCCTCTGCCTGGGGATCACCGCAATCTATTCCCTGCTCTCGGGACTCTGGGGCGTCGTCGTCACGGATGCCGTCCAGTTCGTCATCGCCATGGTGGGATCGGTCGCGCTCGCCCTCTTCGCCCTTCAGGTCGTCGGAGGAATGTCCGGGCTCATGGCGCGACTCCCAGAGCATTTCGGGAGCGTGGAGGCGGCCACGGCGATCTGGCCGGGGTGGAATTCCCCTTGGCTGCCGCTTGAGACGCTCCTCGTTTACATCGGCCTCCAATGGTGGGCCTCTTGGTATCCGGGAGCGGAGCCGGGAGGCGGAGGATATATCGCCCAGCGCATCTTCTCGACCAAAGATGAGCGGCATGGCGTCCTGGCCACCCTCTGGTTCAACATCGCCCATTATGCATTGCGGCCGTGGCCGTGGATCCTGGTCGCTCTCTCAGCCGTCGTCCTCTATCCGCAATTGCGCGCGACGGATCCGACGGCGCTCTACGTGCGCGTGATGGTGGATCACCTGCCCCCGGTCTGGCGCGGACTGCTACTGGCTTCCTTCGCCGCAGCCTACATGTCGACGATCGCAACTCACCTGAATTGGGGCACGTCGTACCTCATCAATGACTTCTATCGCCGCTTCATTCGCCCTTCGGCCGATGAGCGACACTATGTTCGCGTCTCGCGCCTGGCGACAGGTGCCCTGGCGCTCATCTCGATCATTGTGACGCTGAACCTGCAACGAATCACCGGCGCGTGGGAACTCCTTCTCAGTCTTGGAGCGGGAACGGGGCTCGTCTACCTGTTGCGCTGGTTCTGGTGGCGGATCAATGCCTGGTCGGAGATCGCCGCCATGGCGACGGCTCTCGTCGTCACCATAGGACTGAAAATCGTGCGTCCGTTTCCCGAAGATGACCCCCTGCTCTACGCTAAGTCCATGCTCGTGACCGTCACTGTGACGACAATCGTCTGGCTCGCGGTGACCTGGCTCACACCGGCCGAACCCGAGGCGAAGCTGCTCGAATTCTACCAGCGCGTTCGCCCGGGCGGTCCTGGCTGGGCTCCTCTCCTCCGACGGCTCAACGTTCCTACTCCGAATTCGCTGGTCCCATATCTGGCGAGCTGGGCGCTCGGATGCGTGCTCATTTACGGCGCTCTCTTCGGGATCGGCGCCCTGATTTTCGGTCAATGGACCGAGGCCCTCCTCTCGTTTGGCATCGGATTGCTCGCAGGCGTTGGAGTGCTCAAGCTGCTCGTCCGCAGCCAAAATGCCTGAGGAGAAGTTATGCTCACCATAAGAATCGGCAAAGGAAGCCGCTCGTTTCCGAAGATTTGGAAATTTCTTCCAGATTTTTGGAAGCATGGCTTCGGCCTTGGGACGAAGCGAAGAAGGTTCCCCAACGCTATCTATCTCTCATGGAGCAACTTGAACAGGAGCGCGAGTTCATCCGCACCGTGGAACGGAAATTGCTTCTGGATTCTGCAGCGGCTCTCAAGGTGAGAACCGCGTGTGTGCGTGATTTTTAACACATTTCAGGGCCCGGCCACTGTGCTGAGGCCCTGCAAGATAACGCCGGAGGAAGCTTATGAAAAGACTCATTGTGGGCGTGACATGTTTAGCGCTCGTGGTCTCTGGATTCACAATGGCGTTCGGCCAAGGGACGACCTCGCGAGTCGTCGGTGTGGTGACCGATCCCACAGGAGCCGTCGTCCCTGACGCCGTCGTCACAATCACCAACGAAGCCACGCGCGTCTCCTACACGACCCGAACGACGTCGGCGGGGACGTACGTGTTTGACTCCATCCCCATTGGAACCTACACGGTGACGGTGGAGAAAGAGGGATTCAAGAAGTTCATCTCCATGGGGAACGTGTTGACGATCGGGCAGCCGATGACCGTCAACGTGAGGCTCGAAGTGGGACAAATCGCGGAAGCGGTGGAAGTCACAGGAGCGGCTGAGTTGGTTCAGACCAGCACCTCTGGGAATTTTGGGAACCTCGTGAGCCAGCAAGCGATCCTGAACCTACCGATCGTCGGCGTTCGGGGGCGCAATCCCCTGAGCTTCGTTCTCTTCCAACCCGGTGTGGTCTCGGGAGCGAATACGGGAGGTGGCGTTCACGTGCATGGCTCGCGCGATCGCGCATGGAACTTCACGCTCGATGGCATTGACATTAATGAGACGAGCGCTGGAGGATCGAACTTCTCGCCGCTGCGCGCGAATCCCGATATGTTGGCCGAGTTTCGCGTTCTGACGGGTAATTTCACGGCTGAATACGGCCGCAACAGCGGCGGACAGGTCACGATGGTGACGCGCTCGGGGACGAATGAATTCCACGGCACGCTCTTTTGGTTCTACCAAACGCCTCGCCTGCACGCGAATGAGTACGAGAACAACCTCAATAGCTTACCGAAGCGCCAATTCGTCCAGCACATCCCAGGCTTCAGCTTCGGCGGTCCCATCGTCCGCAACAAGACCTTCTTCTTCACGAACCTGCAGGTCCTGCGCACCCGCGAGACCCGTGCTATCACCAGCACCGTCTATACGGCCGAGGCGCGACGTGGGCTCTTCCGCTATGTCCGAGGTGGGCGGAATCTCCCGGCGGGCGTCCCGGGCGCTTCCGTGGATTTCAATGGGAATCCGCTGCCGGGGCTCAGCATTGGCGTTTACGACATCGCGGCGAACGATCCGGCTGGCTACGGCCTTGATCCTGTGATCAAGCGCTTGATCGACATGACCCCGCTGCCCAACAACTTCACCGTGGGCGATGGCTTGAACGTCGCCGGGTTCACGTGGTCGGCCATTCAGCGGGAAGAGCAAGAAGACTTCGTCTTGCGGATCGACCACGTCTTCAACGAGCGACACACGCTCTTCGGCCGATGGGCGCATGGGCGTCAGGATACGCTCGGCGACTTCGCCAACAGCGGATGGGCGCGCTTCCCCAACACCCCACGCTTTGTAGACACGACGCGCGATCCGCGGAATCTGGCGATCAACTGGCGCTGGACGCCAACGGCTCGCCTGACGAACGAGTTCGTCATCGGGATGAACCGGTTCACTTTCAGCTTCAACAATCCCGATCCGAACCCACAAACGCCCCCGTTCGTCTTGAACAACGTGACAACACCGCTGCCGGGAACGGATCCTTTCTTCTACAACGCGCGCGCCTTGACGACGTATCAGCTAGTGAACAACCTGACCTACGTTCGCGGGGCGCATACGTTCAAAACTGGGATCAACTTCCGCTATCAGCGTCACATTGATCGGCGGACGTCGGTGGCCGGACTGAACACGCGTCTCTCGGCCGATCTGAGCACGGCCGTGAACACGGTGGATCCCGTCGCCTTCAGGCTCCCGGCGGATATCAACACCACGTTCGATCGTCCTCGCCTGCAGGCGGCGATCAACGATTTGCTCGGACGCGTGGGGACGCTCAGCCGAGCTTTTGTCGCCATCAGCGACGATCAGTACGGACCGCCGGGGACGACCTTCAGTTTCGATGCACGCTATCCCGAATACGACTTCTACTGGCAGGATACGTGGAAGATTCGCCCGAATCTGACGCTCGATCTCGGTCTGCGCTGGGAGATCAAGCTCTCGCCGAGCGATCCGCGCAATCGGATCCTGCGTCCGGACCGTCCCGTCGTCCTGGGTGCACCTCCGAGCAACACGATCCGCTGGGTGAAGGGGGAGCTGTATGACGACGACTGGAACAACTTCGGTCCCACGATCGGCTTCGCCTGGGATCCGTTCGGCACGGGGAAGACTTCGATCCGAGCGAACTATCGTCTGGCTTACGATCGCGTGCCGACCTTCCTCTTCTCGTCGTTCATCTTCCCGACGATGCCGGGAATCGCGCTGCCAGTGATCAATCAAGAGTTCGGACAGCGTGGCGGGCGCATCCGTGATGGGTTGCCGGTGCTGGCCCCTCCGGCTGGCCTGACGCCTGCGCAACTGCGGCAACCGGCGCCTTTCTCAACGGCGAGCATTCACGTCGTGGATCCGAGCATGCGCTCGCCGAAGACGAACATGTGGGGATTGAGCATTCAACGCGAATTGGCGTGGAAGACCGTGCTCGAGCTGAACTACATCGGACGTCGTGGCGTGGGATTGCTCGGTGCCTACAACATCAATCAGGCGGAGATCTTCCAGAATGGATTCCTGGAGGCCTTCCGCATCGTGCAAGCTGGCGGAGAGAGTGACTTGATCAACCGCTTGTTGGAGAGAGACTCGCGGCGACGGACGGGAGAGACCGGCTCGCAAATGCTCCGACGCCTCTTCACTTCGACGCTGAATTTGAACTCCGTGGGCGCCCTGGCGGCCTCTCTGGCGACGCGCACGGAAGCGGGTCAACCCCTGGTTGTCGCCAGCGGCTTCAGCCCCTTCTTCTTCTTCCCCTTCCCGCAGTTCTCTGGTGGTCTCGTCGTGCTCGATAGCAACGACTTCTCGACCTATCACGCCTTCGAAGCGCAGATCTCGCGGCAGCTCAGCCGCGGCTTGAGCTTCCAGTTCAGCTACACCTTTGCCAAGTCGCTCGACACTCGCTCCTTCGACCCAACCTTCACGACGGCTGCGACGGGAACCGCACAGGCGGCTTCGAGCACGCCCTTCGATCTCCGCAATCGGCGATTGAACTACGCGCTCTCGGACTTCGATCGTCGCCACTCCTTCCAAGGCTATTGGACGTGGGATCTCCCCTTCGGCTTGGGCCAGCGCTGGGGATCCAACTGGCATCCCGTGCTGAACCACATCGCCGGAGGCTGGCAGGTCGCTGGCATCGTGCGCTGGCATTCGGGTCGTCCCTTCACCGTCTATTCCGGCGCGAATACGCTGAGCAACGTTGTCTCCTCCCCGGCCGATTGCAACGGGTGCACGCGAGAGATGGGGCGCTTGATCATGGAGGCGGGAACCTACTATTACTTCGACGCTCAACAACGCGGGCTCTTCTCGATCCCGGCTCCTGGGAGACTCGGAAACACCGGGCGGAACTTCTTCATCGGTCCTTCACTCTTCAACCTCGACCTCACCATCGGGAAGCAGTTCCGCGTCACCGAACGACAAAACCTGCAATTCCGTCTGGAGATTCAGAACGCGACCAATACGCCCTCGTTCGGATTCCCGACGGCGGTGGTCACCAGTACCGTCTTCGGCCGGGTGCGGGATAGCGTCGTCAGCAGCTCGCGAAAGATGCAACTCGCCTTGAAGTACAACTTCTGAAGAGCGCCCTGGGCGTAGGGAGAGATTCAACGCTCTCCCTACGCCCTCCCCCAATCGGGCGCGATCTCATCCCTTCCTCATCAAGAGAGATTCCCTCATTCCCTCAATGAGCACGAATGGACGTGTGCTATAATGGGCGGTGCGAGGTGCACATGATGGAGCGATCGAAAGATCTGCTGGTTCGAGCGACAGCATGCGATGGCATGGTTCGGTGCGTCGCGGCGATCACGACGAATCTCGTGGATGAAGCGAGCCGTCGGCATCGCACTTCGCCAACCGTATCGGCAGCCCTCGGGCGCACCTTGACGGCGGGCGCGCTTTTAGGGAGCATGTTGAAGGATACGGAGAAGGTGACGCTCCTGCTGCAATGCACGGGTCCGATCGGCAGCATCACCGTCGAAGCCGATGCGCACGGAAACGTCCGCGGATACGCCAAGAATCCGCAGGTCGATTTGCCGCTCAACGAGAAAAAGAAATTCGACGTCCGCGGGATCATCGGCGGCGGGATGCTTTACGTTCTGCGCGAGGCCGATTATTATCGCACGGGTCTCTTCTGCGATCCCTATTGCGGCTCGGTTCCCATCGTCTCGGGAGAGATCGCCGAGGATGTCGCCTACTACTTGACACAGTCGGAGCAGATTCCCTCTGCTGTTTCCCTAGGTGTTTTCGTCCTCCCCGATGCAGAGCGGTTCTTCCGCGTTGAGGCTGCCGGAGGGTTTCTCATCCAAACGTTCCCGGGCACCTCGGATGATGTCCTCCGAGAGCTCGAAGCCTCTGTGCTCGCGGCTCCCTATGTTACGGAGATGATCCGCCGGGGAATGGGACCGCGCGAGATCTTGCAAACGGCGCTTGGCCAATATGCTTTTGAGATCCTCGAGGAGAAGGAGATCCGCTTCGCGTGTACGTGCTCCCTGGAACGAGCGCGCCGTATTCTCGCGGCTTTGGATCCAAAGGAACTGCGTGCCATGCTCCAAGAGGATGGAGGGGCCGAGATGGTTTGTCACTTCTGCAACGCCACGTATTGCTTCGACGCGACGGAACTGCGCGCATTGCTTCCCACAGGCGATCCGACTCCCTAGCGCAATCGCAACAAGTCGCGGGCGGAAGCGGCCAATCCACTGACGAAAGCGGCGATGACAAGCCCCCCGATGGCTAAAGCCCGCGGAGCGCCGATCCACTCTGCCAGCGATCCCATCACGAGATTCCCAACCGGCATCAATCCCATGAACGAGAGCGTGTACAGGCTCATGATGCGACCGCGCATATGGCCGGGCACGTGCGTTTGCAACAGCGTGTTGACGACAGCCGCGCTGCTCACCATCGCCCATCCATCCACGAAGAGGAAGAAGAGCGAGAGCCCAAAAGTGCGCGAGAGCGCAAAGCCAAACGTCGAAAGGCCGAAGGTAATTCCGCCGAGAACGGCGAGCGTTCCTTTGGATCGAAAATCTCCCAGGCGAGCGAGCACCAAAGCCCCGAGGACGGCCCCGGATCCGCTGGCCGCCATCAAATATCCGAGGCCCGTCGCTCCACACTGAAGGACGTCGCGAGCGAAAATGGGTAGAAGCGTGATATACGGAAGACCAAAGAGGCTGATCGCCGCGACGATGGCGAGCAGACGAAGGACCTGGCCCTGCGCGCGGATGTAAGCGATGCCCTCGAGAAATCCTTCCCACAGGGAGTTCACCCTCGGAGGACCAGGCGCCTGCGGCAGCTGCATGCGCCGCAGAGCAAAGATGAGGGCGAGGAAACTCACGGCATTGAGGTAGAAACATCCCGCTACACCGATCGCGCCGACGGCGAATCCTGCGAGCGTCGGACCAATCACCCGCGAGAGGTTGAATTGGATGGAATTCAGCGCGATCGCGTTCATCAGATCTTCGGGCTCAACCAAATCGCGAACAATCGCCTGATAGGTCGGCAATGTCAACGCCGTCATCACACCGCTCAAGAGCGCGATGACGACGATTTGTCCGACCGTCACCACGTGGAGCTCCGTCAGTATCCCCAATCCTAGGGCCAAAACCATCAGCGCCGTCTGCGTCATGATCAAGAGCCGCCGCCGATCGAAGAGATCCGCGACCACTCCTCCGACGAGCGAGAAAGCGAGGACTGGAAGCGATCCGGCAAACCCCACGAACCCGAGCCAGAAGGGCGAATTCGAGAGTTGCAACACGAGCCACCCCTGCGCGACCGATTGCATCCACGTCCCAACGTTGGAGAAGAAAGACCCCATCCAGAAAAGGCGATAATTGCGGTTTCGGAGCGCGCGAAAGATATGCCTGAATCCGCGCGGTCTCAGTGCGCCTGTTTCGACGGTCACCTCTGCGTGGTCTCCTCCGGCGAATTCCCATTGGGAATGTAGGGGGCGCGTCTCTCTCCTGTCAAGCGTCCCCTTCCACCGCTGCTTCCTTCGAGCGGTGGACGCTTTACGGAAATTTTACTTGCAGCGGCATCCGGATCGGGCTAAAATCTTCCCTAGTCCGAGATGGGCGTGAGATAACGATGAGCGTAGGACTTTCATGTCCGAATCCTTCTTCAACCATGGGGGCACCCATCCTGTGGTGAAATCCTGAGCTAAGGAGGAAGATGACCATGAACCTCATGACGCGTATTACCCGGCGTTGGACAGGCCCCATAGGGGCTTTTCTCTTGATCTGCCTCACGGTGACTTCCGCAATAGCTCAAACGCAGGCCAGCACAGGACAGATCGTGGGCCTCGTCCTGGACCCGCAAGGCGCTGCCGTACCGAATGCGAAGATCACCGTCGTGGAGACCACGACGGGATTTCGACGCGAGGTCTTCACAAATGAAGCCGGTCAATATCGAGCTGTGCTGCTACCGGCGGGACGCTACAGTGTGACCGTGGAGGCATCGGGCTTTCAAACGGAGACGCGAACGGGCATTGAGGTCAATGTGGGCCGCGCGGTTGATGTCAACTTCACGCTCAAGGTGGGCACTCTCGCGGAGATCGTCGAGGTCACCGCGGGTCTCGGTGTGGACACCACTCGCTCGGAATCTGGCGCCATCGTCAATGCTCTCGCGATTCGCAATCTGCCAATCAACGGACGCCGATTCCAAGATTTCATCCAGCTTACTCCCACCGTTCAAGTCGAACCACAACGCGGTCAGCTCTCCTTCGCCGGTCAGCGAGGGATCAACAGCAACATCTCCATTGATGGCGCCGATTACAACGAACCGTTCTTCGGAGGCATCCGCGGCGGCGAACGCTCCAACAGCGCCTTCACGATTCCGCAGGAAGCCATTGCGGAATTTCAAGTGGTGACGACGAACTATGCGGCGGAGTTCGGTCGCTCGACCGGAGGGCTCGTGAACGCGATCACGAAGACGGGAACGAATGAGCTGCATGGGAGTGCTTTCTACCTGCTCCGCCACAAGGAGCTGACGGTCGAAGACGCCTTTGGCCAGCTCTCGTTGGCGAAGCAACACCAATTCGGAGGTTCGATCGGAGGCCCGATCAAGCGCGACCGGCTCTTCTTCTTCGGTGCGATCGAGGACCAGCAGTTCTCAACACCGCGCCAGGTCTTCTTCCCCCGTCTCATCGGGATCGCGCGAACGCCCCAGAACCAGGAGGCCTATGACTTCTACAAATCCCTCGAGGTCCCCTTCACGCAGACCAACGACGCCATCACCTTCTTGATCCGGACGGACGCTCAATTCGGTGCCAATCACCGACTCGCCGTGCGATACAACTTCAGCGACAATAAGGCGGAGAATGCGAACGCGACGGGTGAGCAACTCAGCCCCTTCACGAATCGCGCCCTCAGCAACAATGGGACGGAGGGAGACCGAACGAGCACGGTCGTCGGCCAGTTGAGTTCCGTCTTGACCCCTCGCTTGCTCAACGAGCTGCGCGCGCAATATTCCTGGGAGAAACGTCCGCGCACAGCTAATACACTCGCTCCGAACGTGAATACCTTCATCGGATCTTTCGGCACGCGGAACTTCCTGCCCACGACGCTGACGGATTGGCGCTTGCAGATCGTCGAGGCCTTGACGTGGAACGTGGGATCGCACAGCTTGAAATTCGGATTCGAGTGGAATCACGTCTTCGTGAACCAACTCTTCGGCTTCAATCAAACAGGGACGTTCAATCTCGCGGGGACGAATGCCGACGCTCACCTGCGGATCCTCTCGCTTACCCCTGGTGATCCGAACGACAATCGCTTCGATGACCCGAGCGTTACCTATGTCCGGCAGATTGGGAACCTGCTGCTGGAGGCTCGGAGTAACGAGATCGCCTTCTTTGGCCAAGACAGCTGGCGCGCGCGACGGAACCTCACGCTTTACTATGGGCTCCGCTACGAAGGGCAATTCAATCCCGAGCCGGAAGTGAATAACACGGCCCTCTACAATTTGGTGAGGAACTTCCGCTTCCCGCTCGGCCAAGTGGATCCGGCGTATATCCCGGACAACACCGATCAGATCATGCCGCGGATGGGGATCGCCTGGGATCCCTTCGGGCGAGCGCGGACGGTCGTGCGGGCGAACTTCGGGATCTACTATGCGCGCACGCCTTTGCTCCTGATGGCCGCGCCGATGAACAACTTCCGCCAGCCACCGGGTGATCTCTCCATCCAGCTTCCGCTTCGAGTTCCCGCGGGGAATCCGAACACAACGGTCTATCGGCAATTGCTCGCCATTGGCATTGACCTGAATAAGTTCACGCTGGACAAGCTGCCGATCATTTCGGCGCAGGATGTGCAGCGCGTCGCTGCCGCTTTGGGCATCCCGGCTCCGGATCCCTTCACGGGGGTGAACGTGATCACATGGGCCGATGATTACCGGAATCCGCGCGCTGTGCAATGGAGCGGGGGGATCGAGCACGAGCTGTTCCAGGGCTTCACGACCGGGCTTGACTTCCGCTACGTCAACACGGTGAATCTGCAGCGCACGCGCGATTACAATCTGCCACTTCCTATCATCCGGGCGAATGACCTCAGCCGACGCCCCTTCTTCGGCCTGCGCTCGCGCGTTCAATCTCGACCGATCCCGACGCTCGGTGCCGTCTGGGTGCGCGAATCCTCCGCTCGTTCCCTCTATCGGGGATTCACCTTCAGCGCGAACCTGCGGCGTTCGCGGGTTCAATTCAATGCCTTCTACACTCTCTCGTGGAACTACTCCGATGACGATAATGAGCGCAGCGCGACCGGCCAGGAGGACACCGTCAATGTCTACGACCTGCGACCGGAATTTCACTTCTCTCGGCTCGATGCTCGTCATCTCTTCACATTCAATACGGTCGTGAGCCTGCCTTTCGGATTTGAAGCTTCGAGCATCGTTCGGATGCAATCAGGGCGACCGCTGAATCCACTGACGGGTGGAGATACGAATGAAGATTTCGCCACCAACGATCGTCCGATGGCAGCTCCTGGCGTGCTCATGAAGAGGAACTCGTTCCGTGATCGAGCCGTACGCGTCGTAGATTTGCGCATCCTGAAGGGATTTAACCTGTGGAGTGAGACGGCGAAGCTGCAGCTCTCAGTGGAGTTTTTCAACCTCTTCAATTTCGACAATGTTACTTTCGGAGGATCGAGCCGTATCTACGGCTTGGGGATTGATCCCGCGACGGGCAATCCAGCTCCTGTGGATCCGCGGTTCCGGCAACTTCGACTCCCCGATGGAACCCTGAACCAGGACAATATCCCCGGCACGCCCTTCCAAGCTCAAATCGGCGTGCGCTTGATCTTCTGAACGTTTCGGATGAAGAGGCGCCGGTGAATGACCTGAGCCGGCGCCTCCTGATTTCTCCATTGAGGAAAGCGTCTGAGGACGCCCATGTGATATAATGTCCCCGCTATCGGGAGGTTGATCATGCCGTTCACGGTGAAAGATTTTCGAGATTTGGTGCGCATCTTAGAGAAGCACCCGGAGTGGCAGGCCGAGTTGCGCCGCCTGATTCTGACTGAGGAACTGCTGGCGCTCCCGGGACTCGTCCGCGAGTTGGCGGATGCCCAACGACAAGTCGTGGAACAGCTCCTCATCCTAGGGCAACAGGTCCGCGCTCTTGCCGAGATTCAACAGCGCACTGAGGAACGGATCTCCGCTCTCGAAGAGCAAGTCCGCGCGCTGGCTGAAGCCCAGCGGCGGACTGAGGAGCGAGTCTCCACCTTGGAGGAGCAAGTCCGTGCTCTCGCTGAAGCCCAACGACGAACGGAAGAACAGGTCCACGCGCTAGCCGAAGCCCAGCGGCGGACTGAGGAGCGAGTCTCCGCCCTGGAGGAGCAAGTCCGTGCTCTCGCTGAAGCCCAACGACGAACGGAAGAACAGATTCGTGCTCTGGCCGAGGCTCAGCAACGCGCGGAGGAGCAAATTCGCGCTCTCGCAGAAGCGCAACGACATGCGGACGAACGAATTAAGTTGCTCACCGACAGAATGGCAGATGTTCAAGGCCGAGTGCTCGAATGGCGCTATCGAGAGCATGCTCATGCTTATTTCGACGATCTTCTGCGGCGAATTCACGTACTCTCCACCCAAGAGTTAGCGAACCTCCTCGATGAGCCAATGGCGAGAGGAGCGCTCTCGCGTGCCGAACGTAAAGAGATCCTCATGAGCGACATCGTCCTTCGCGGACGGCGTTGGGCCGACGATGCGGAAGCGTTTCTCATTGCGGAAATCTCGGTGGGAATCGGCGAGGATGATGTGGAACGCGCCACGCGACGAGCCGAGCTGCTCCGACGAGCGCTCGAGCGTCCGGTCATCGCCGTCGTCGCCGGTCGAGGGATTACCCCACAGGCGAGCGCTCTCGCTCGTGAGCGCGGCGTGTGGCGAATCCTCGATGGCACACCGATCGCACCGCACGAGGAATGAAAAAGATTCGACGCCCCCTGTGATCGTCTCATCGAAGGCGGTCATTTTTTCCCACAACGTTATACGCGCGCAGGATCTCCAGCGTCCGCTCCAGAGGAAGCGCCTCAACGACCCGTCCTCCGCGCCCGCGCATCGTCGTCGCTCGAAAGAGCGAGTTATAGATAGCCTCTTCAGTCGCCTCGATGACAGCGAGGAAAAGCGGCGAGAGCGCGTCATCGCTCAAAACGGTGAGCGTTCGCTCTCGTCCGGTTCCAATTTTGATCCGAACGGATTCCGCCGTGCTGAAAGCGATCACATAGTCACCGCTGCCGTGCGACATGATTGATCCCGTCCGCGCCAACCCGAACAAAGCGCGCATGGCTAACCGCCGAAGCCCTCGTGCATCCAGCGGCGCGTCCGTCGCCACGACGATGATGACCGATCCCCCTTCAGATTCCTCATCACGAGCTCGCCCTTCCAGTTCGTCTCGAAGATAATATCGCCCGAGCTCTCGTCCTACCGGCGCTCCATTGATTGTGAGGATCCCGCCAAAATTCGTCTGGACGAGGACGCCGACCGTGTAGCCCCCGAATTGAGGAGGGAGCACGCGCGAAGCCGTTCCGATTCCTCCCTTAAACCCGAACGCCACTGTACCTGTCCCAGCTCCTACGCATCCCTCCTCAACCGGTCCCTCTCGAGCGCTCCGCACAGCTGCCAAGACGTCTTCCTTGGAGACGTGACGACCGCGAATGTCGTTCAAGAGCCCATCGTTCGTCTCGGCCACAATGGGATTCACTGACCGCACCTCTTCGTTCCCCGGCAAGGAGAGCACGTAATCCAAAAGCGCATCCGCCGCACGGGGTACGCTCAACGTGTTCGTCAAGACGATCGGCGTCTCGATCTCTCCCAGCTCAGCGACCTGCGTCGCTCCCATCAATTTTCCGAACCCATTGCCGACGACGATGGCGGCGGGGACTCGCTCGCGAAAGATGTTCCCCCCATGGGGGAGAATAGCCGTCACTCCCGTGCGAATGTCGTCTCCGCGGATGAGGGTCACGTGACCGACGCGAACGCCCTTTACGTCGGTGATCGCATTCCATGGTCCCGGCGGGAGCACGCCGACTATGACGCCGACTTCTCGCGCCCGCGGTCGCGATTCCTGTGGTGGCATTTTATCCCCACCACCGGCCGAAGTCCCTCCTAGGAGCATCGCGCTGATCATGAAGAGGAGCCTCATGGCTTCCCTCCTCCTTGTCGAATTCTCAAAACGGCGAATATGGTTCGAAGAACCGGCGTCCGGCTGCCGTATGAGGCCCGAAGCTTCCAATTCCATTGAGGACGATAGCGACGGCGAAGCGGTTTTCGCTCCGCACGCCCACTTTGAACGTCGTGTTTTGAAAGAGAAGTTGGCAACAATCGAATCCGTATCCGATCCGCACTGAGGAAGAAATCAAGCGCCCGGACGATAGGTGATCGCCCGTGCGTCTGTCCGTGAAATCGTAGAGCACATCCGCGCTCACGAAGAGCCCGCGCGTCGCGTTCCCCACGGCGAAGGACGCGTGATACAAATTCCCAGAAAACGTCCCAGGTTCAAACCGACCATCGGGGAGCGCGAGGCGTTTCGTCCAATACCACGTGTGAGCGAAGGCGAGCGTTTCTCGCTTGATCCCTGCCGTCATTCCGAACGCGCGGATCGTTTTCTTCGAAGGATCGTAATCGAAGCGCACGTCAGCGAAGAGCGAGGCGAGCGGTTGCGCGCGCGCGCTCACTCGGATCGGAGAGAAGCGACGCGCGCGTCCGCCGAAGGAGAATCCGGAGAACGCGTAAGTCGGAAGGAATTGATTTCGCTGATCGGGTTGCAGCGCTCCTCCGAACCAGGGATCGAAGAAGTACTTTTGCGCGATGCGGATGGAGAGCCACTCGGCACTTCCCTCGGATTCCGGCAGGACATCCGACTGACCATCTCCAATGCGCCGATCGGCGAAGGAGCGTTCTCCTTGCGCCTTGCTGCGAATCCCGAGAAAGCGATGAGTCATCGCATACTCGATCTCGTGGGTGTCGACGACGGTGTCGCGCTCGTCCACGCGGATTGCCCGAAGGGCGTTGGCTCCGATCCCCGCGATGCGCCGATATGCGATCGTGGATTCGATGAGATGTCGGAACCAAGGATGTCCGTCGCGATGGTGGAAGCTCCGCTCCAGCGTCGGCAATTCCACATTCACGCTCGCGTCTGCATAACGGCGCGTCCAGCTTTGCCCCCGAAGGCGCGTCCGATCGTGAGGATCAGTGCTCTCGGAGTAGAATGTCGCGCGCAGGGCGAGCTCGGGTGTCAGCGTTATGCCTCCTAACGAGAAGATGGGGAATGTGAACCGGGGATGGGCGTCGAAGCGTTGCACAAGAGAAGGCGTCCGAAACGTCGGTTCCTTACGGGCGATCCCTTCGACGGCGGCGTCGAAGGAGAAATAGATCGGGACCTTTGTGGAGAGCAACTGCGGGCGCCCGGAGAGGATGAACGAAGGAAGCTGGCGCAGCGTGACAAGAGCCCCGGGGAGAATAACATCGCGCGAAAGGAAGAGCATGTTGAAGCTGTAATCGCCGAAATTGTTCGAGAGCGAGATCTGAATGCGTTCTTCCGGAGAAATGGCCTGCTGGAAGTTATCCGAGAAGACCTGTCGAAAGGCGAAACTGCTCGTGAGGCTGACGTCGGCCGTTCCTACGAATCCCATCGGGAAGTATTGCACCGCCCGCAGGTAATAGGCGCTCCCTCCCTGATTGGGACCGGGAGGCCCAAAGAGCCGATCTTGGACGAGGAAGAACCCGGTTTCCACCGAGGAGTCTTCGCGCGTTCGCCACCGGAGGTCGGCTCCATAGCCCAATCCTCGAGCGGTGAAGATGTGGAAGCGCGGCGTGATGTCGGCGCTGCGCCCGAGGGTCTGGTAATAGGGAATCGTGAGGGAGATCCCCTTCACAGTGGAATTACTGAACCCCGGCAGCAGGAAGCCCGAATTTCGCACCCGCTTGCTGATCGGGACGGACGCATATGGGAGGGCGAATACTGGGACTCCCTTCACGCGAAAGGCCGGCCAAAGGAGCGATACCCGTTCGTTCACCCGCAGCGTCATTCGGCGCGTGGTGAAGCTCCACTTCGGAACCCGCTCCTCGCAAGAGGTAACACGGCCATGTGAGATGATGAACGTGTGGGGAGCAATTCGATCCACCCGCGCTGCCTCGATATAGAGTCTCGTCCCATCCGGGGTCCGATCGGTAAATCCTTGAACCTCCCACACCGTCCCCTGCCCCGTCTTGAAATTGAACCAAGCTCGACGTCCGGTGAAACGCTGTCCCTCAGCCAGGAGAACGACGTTCCCGATGGCCTCTGCATCCTCGGTCGCCTCGTTATAGACCACGCGGTCTGCTTCCAGACGAACCGTCGCGTATCGGATCTCCACCCTTCCCTCGTATGTGACGCGCCCTCCTTCGCGCGAGAGACGATCGGCCTCAATCTCGACCTGAAGCGCTTGCAGCGAGCGGGCGTAACGGACGCGGGCAAAAGTGGATGAGGATGCCTCCCCCAAAGGCCGGGATATGCTCTCGCGCGGAGCCGCGAGAGCAAGGGTCAAAGAACCTCCCCACACTAAGAGGTTGAGAATCCCAATCCCAAGCGCGACCGCTCTCATGGAAGGAATGGCGACGGAAGCAAGCGCACGATGATCATGTCGGATCTTCCGCTCGCGAGAGGCATCGCCGTTCGATCACCACACGGGCTTGATACTCGATGGCTTCCAAGAGCAAGATCACGCGCTCGCGATCATCCAACTCGCGCTCGAAGATGCCCGTCAGCCCGCGCAGAGGCCCTTCGCGGACGAGAACGCGATCGCCAGGTTGAGGCGATCGGTCCTCCAAACGGACATACCCATCCGGACCGACGCGCGATCGGATCTCCCGAATGATCATTTCGTCCACCGGGAGAGGGACGTCGCCGCAGCTGATGACGCGCAAGACCCCGCGCGCATATCGGATGAGATGAAGATAGGTCGCCGGGCAGAACCGCGCGAAGAGATATCCCGGGAAGAGGGGCTTGATCACCTCGCGCGGAACGCCATAAATCAAGCGCTCCTGCCTGACCTTCGGAAGGAAGACTTCCAGATCGAGGCGCGCGATGTTCAAAGCGGCTACCTCCTCTCGATGAGGCTTCGTGTGAATGGCGAACCAGTGTGTCTCCCGATAGAAATCCATCATGTCCCTTCCTTCGCCCGCACGATCCCTCCGGTTCGCCCATCAATCATAGCGACTAGCCGAAGGTTGTCAAGAAGGATCCCCTTCAGTGTGGCAACGGCTCACCTCGTGTCGCAACAATGCGCACGGTCGCCAATCGGCCTCCCCGTTCCTCGATCAGATGCGCGCAGTGCAGCACCGCCGTCATCTGAGCGCCAAAGAGCATGATGAGGCTCGAAATGTAAATCCACGTCAACGTCGCTACGACGGCGGCGATGGAGCCGTAGAGCTGATCGTAAGGGAACTTCACAAGACTCCACGCGAAGAGGTACTTGGCGATCTCCCACGCGAGTCCCGCAATGAGGGCTCCCGGCAGGGCCTCGATCACAGTCACCCTCGTGTTCGGCATGATCTTGTAAACGAGGAGGAAGAGGGCCACGGTGAGAACGAGACCGACCGCTCCGAAGACCACTTGCCAGAAATATCCATCCAGGACGAGCGCCATTCCCGCTGCTGAGAAACTCCCTATTCCCGACTGAAGGAAGGTGAGAAGCCCTGTCATCAGCGCGGAGAGGACCAAGAGGATCCCCACGACGATCAGCATCGCGAGCGTCAACAACCGCCCTCGCACGAACGAGCGGCAAGGCGTGCGCCAGATGCGATTGATGGCCTTCTCTGTGATCGTGAACGCCCACGAAGCGACCCATAGGATGATGGCGAGACAGGTGAGCACTTGTCCCCGCGAAAGCGAGGGGAAGGAACTCAGATGCCCTCTGATGGCCTCATGCGAGGCCGGTAAGAAGGCAAGGATGATCTCAATCGCCCGAAGATTCAGCTCTCGGAACGTCGGGTACTCCTGGCTCAACGTGAAGAGGAGAAGCAAAAACGGATAGAGGCCGAGCATGGCGAAATAGGAGATGGCTGCCGCCGAGGTCGGCAGCTCATTGGCGAGAAAGTGGGAGAACGTGCTCGTGACGATCGCCCGCTTCGGCACTCCGTTCCGTAATGTCGCAAAAGGCACCTGTGCCATCGGCGACGATCTCCCCCTCGATTCCAGCCCCGCGCGATGAAAAGCGCGGTTAATTATACCACATCGTGGGAAGGCACAAAGGGCGGGGTCTCTTCTCGCCGAGACGAACGCTGCTCTCCCTCCTGTGCCCGCCGTCGTTGCGGGACGAGAACGATCATCGGCACGCACCTCTCCGCCTGGAAAGCCGACTCGCGTATGCTACAATTCGGGAGCGATGAAGGAAGCAGCGCGGGACATCTTCTTGCGCACGCTCGAGCGGATTGATGTGCGCGCCGTCGTGCGTGCTCAAGCTGTATTAGAGGGTGAACGACTTGTGCTCTGCGGGGAAGCGTTCGATCTGTCCCGTTACTCGCGCCTCTTTGTGATCGCGTTCGGAAAGGCGGCCCTCGCCATGGCGAATGCCTTTCACGAATTACTGGGACCGCGCATCACCGCTGGCATTGTCGTCACGAACGCGCTCCCTCCGCAGCATGATCTCCGCGAGGCGAAGCACTTCATCCTGATCGAGGGCGGTCATCCCATTCCTAACGCAGGGAGCCTAGAAGCAGCCGAGCGGATTATGAATCACCTTCGCACCGCCGACGATCGCACGCTCGTCATCTTCCTCGTTTCCGGAGGCGGATCGGCCTTAGTCGAGAAGCCCTTCGAGGATTCGATCACCCTAGACGACCTGCAGCAATTGAATCGCATCCTGGTCACGGCAGGAGCGACCATCGCGGAGATCAACGCCATTCGGAAGCATCTCTCGGCTATCAAAGGGGGGCGATTGGCCGCCCTCGCTTATCCGGCGCGACAGGTGACGCTGTACATCTCCGATGTGAATCCCGGCGATCTCTCCTCCATCGCTTCGAATCCGACGGGACCTGATGAGACGACGCTCGAAGACGTCTATCGAGTGATCGAACGCTATGATCTTCTGCCGCGCCTTCCCGAGCGAATCGCTCGACTCATTCGGGAACGCCGTTTGCGCGAGACTCCGAAGCCGGGTGACCCGATCTTCTCGCGCAGCAGCTACCACTTGCTCATGGATAACCGGACGGCCCTTCAAGCGGCGGCCGACATCGCGACATCGCTTGGGTTCTACGTGAGTGTGGATCCCGAACCGTATGAGGGGTATTATCGCGACGTGGCCGATCACCTCCTGGCCCAGCTCGTCCTCCTGCGCGAAGCCCACGTGGGAGATCCTGTTTGCTTGATCGCGGGTGGCGAAGTAAGCTGCCCCGTGCGCGGATCAGGAATTGGTGGGCGGAATCAGGAATTCGTCCTCTACGCGGCGCTGCGACTCCCCGAATTGGCGGCTGGCGGCGAGATCGCCGTGCTGAGCGCCGGCACGGATGGAATTGACGGGATCAGCCCGGCTGCTGGCGCCGTCGCTGACGCGCAGACGGTTGCTCGCGCGCGTGCTTTGGGCCTCGATCCGGAGCGCTTCCTTCAGGAGAACGACTCATACACGTTCTTCCACCACCTCGGGGACACGGTAATCACTGGGCCGACGGGGAATAATGTCCGCGACCTTCGTCTCCTCCTAGCGCGAAAGCCATCGTAATGGCCACCCCTCCCCGGCGAAAATGTCGCCAGACTTTCACCCGAGGAGGACCGTCTTATCCAAGTGGTGATACCGTAATGAGGAGGTGAACGGCGATGGGTTGGAAACATAGATTGCTCGGCCTTTTCATCCTTCTTATGCTCGCTATTTCGGGCCGATTCTCGGCCAACGCGCAGGATCAAGAGGCGGCGCAGGGTTCATCGCCTCCGGATCCGCGCGTGGAGGTCGTCCGAACCTATCTGAGCTTGACGCCGTCGCAGACCGAACGCCTGACCGCGTTGCTGCGCACGCGGGAGGAAACATTGGCTCCTTTGCTTCGGGCCCTTGCGGCTCAATCGGCGGAACTCTCTCGCTTACTTCAAGCGCCGAGTCCCGATCCGGTCGCCGTCGGGAGCGTCGTCATCGCGTTGCGAGGCACGCGGGCTCAAATCGAGAATGTTCAAGATACGTTCCGCAACGGGTTCCTCGCCCTTCTGACGGAAGCTCAGAAGCGGAGGCTCGCAGGTCTGGAACAATTCGTGGAGAACCAACAGGCGGCTCCCGCTTTCCTCTCCCTCGGCCTGCTGGATGTGGATCTCAGCCCAGAGCCTCGGCGAACGATCCGGAAGGCGCTCGGTTTGGACCTACCGTGAGCCCTTGCATCTGCGGGCGTGGCGGTCCAGTGCCCTCCGCCACGCCCGCGACCTTATCTTCTGACCGCCTTGTGCGCTCGTTTGCTTCGGGCGCTCATGGAGAGTCGCCGCTTGTGTCCATTGCGATTCCCCGTCGGAGAGTCCACGAAGACATGCTGTAAGACCTCATCAATCGTTTCGACGGGGAGGATCGTGAGATCCGCCCGCACTTCCGGAGGCAGCGCGTCCACCTCTTGCAGATTCGGCTTGGGGAGAATGACCGTTCGAATGCCGGCGCGTCGTGCAGCCAAGACTTTCTCCTTCACCCCTCCGATGGGAAGCACTAGGCCCGAGAGAGTGATCTCCCCGGTCATCGCCACGTCAGCTCGCACGGGACGATTCAAGTAGAGCGAAGCCAGTGCGGCGACCATCGTCACGCCGGCCGATGGGCCATCCTTAGGCACCGCTCCGGCTGGGACGTGCAAATGCACGCCGTTTTTCTCGAAGAGCGACAGCGCGATGCCCAACTGGCGCGCATGCGCCCAGAGATAGCTTTGAGCGGCCCGTGCGGATTCTTGCATGATTTCGCCCAACTGTCCCGTGAGCGTCAGTCCCTTGCCACCAGGCAATAATGTCGCTTCGACGTAGATGACTTCTCCTCCGGTCTCCGTCCATGCCAATCCGGGCGCCACCCCTGGAGGCAACGTCTTCCGCGCTTGCTCAGTGAAGAACTTCTCCGGCCCGAGATATTCCTTCACCTCCGCGACGTCCACACAGACGGCGGCTGCCTTCCCTTCGGCCACCTTTCGCGCGACCTTGCGCGCGATCTGCCCGATGCTCCGTTCGAGCTGACGCACGCCGGCCTCGCGCGTGTACCGAGAGATGATGTGCCGCAGGGCTTCATCGGTGAGCGTCAGCTGTTCCGGCTGCAGCCCATTCTCATGGATCTGCCGCGGCAGCAAGAACCGACGTGCGATCTCGAACTTCTGCTCCTCGCTGTATCCGGGCAAGGGGATGACCTCCATGCGATCGCGCAAGGCTGGAGGAACCGTCGCCAGCGTATTCGCCGTGCAGATGAAGAAGACACGGGAGAGATCGAACGGCAGGTCGAGATAGTGATCGCGGAAGGTATGGTTCTGCTGCGGATCGAGCACCTCCAGGAGGGCGGCCGCCGGATCTCCGCGGAAATCCACGCCGAGCTTATCCACCTCGTCGAGCATGAGGACGGGATTATTCGTCCCGGCTCGGCGCAGCGCTTGAATGATGCGTCCGGGCAAGGCCCCCACATACGTCCGACGATGTCCGCGCAGTTCTGCCTCATCGCGGACGCCCCCCAAGCTCATGCGCTCGAATCTCCGCCCGAGCGCGCGCGCAATGGATTGTCCCAGGCTCGTCTTCCCCACACCCGGCGGTCCGACGAAGCAGAGGATCGGACTCTTGGCCCCCGGCTTGAGCTTGAGCACCGCCAAGAACTCGAGGATACGATCCTTCACTTCCTCCAAGTCATAGTGATCCTCCTCCAGGATCTGACGCGCATGTTCCAGATCGAGGTTATCCTCTGTGCTCTTGCGCCAGGGCAGTTCCAGGATCCATTCCAGATACGTCCGAATGACGTGATAATCCGGAGCCGTCGCGGGCAACCGCTCCATACGACGCAATTCGCGCTCGGCTTCGGCGCGCACCTCGTCGGGGAGATCGGTCGCCTCTAATCGTTCCCGCAGGAGATTGACCTCGGCCATCTCTGGCTCTTCCTCACCCAATTCCCGCTGGATCGCTTTCAACTGCTGGCGCAAGAAGTACTCCCGCTGAGCGCGGTCCATCTCCGCTTGCGCTTCTCCGGCGACCTTCCGCCGCAACTCTAAGATGTCAATCTCGCGGGCAAGGTATCGGTGGATCAACCGCAGCAGCTCACGACGGGTCGGCGCCTCCAACAGCGCTTGCTCTTTCTCCACCTCCAGATTCAAGAGCGCAGCCAGCGTGAACGCCAAGCGCACCGGATCATCCGTCGAAGTCGTAATGGCTGTCGCGATCTCCTGCGGCACATTTGGCAATAGGTTCAGTCCACGTTGGAGGAGATCGAGAATGTTCCGATGCAGGGCTTCGATCTCGAGGCTCTCCTCCTCGGGCAACTCCATGACTTCGACCTGGGCCGACAGATAGCGCTCACCTTGACGATACTCCAGGACGCGCACCCGTTCCATCCCTTGGACGAGGATCTGAATCGTATCTTCGGAGGTGCGCAGCATCTTCTTGACGACCACCAGCGTGCCTACCGTATAGAGGTCCTCCGGCGCCGGTTCATCTTCCACCTGACGCCGTTGGGCGACCGCGACGAGCCATCGCTCCTCCGTGGCCACCGCCGATTCCACGGCCGCGACCGATCGTCGCCGCCCCACCACCAGTGGAACCGGCATGAACGGGAAGACCACCGTATTGCGAAGCGGCAGGACGGGAAGCTCCAAGACCTTTCGTCCGGACGCAATTGTCTCTTCCTTGAGGACTGCATTCGTGCCCTCTTTCACCGTCCCCCTCCTTTCATCCTTCCTCGCAGACTAACCGGATGATGAGCAGTCCATTCAGGTAGTCGGTCTCGATGCGACAAGGATTCGGAGTGCGAGGAAACGAGACGATGCGCTCGAAGCGACTGTAAACCAACTCCATCTGGTAGCATTCCAAGCATTCGCCCAGCTCCATATCGCGGCGCACACCGCGAATGTAGAGATCCGCTCCATCGAGCGAGATCTCCACATCCTCCAAACTCACCCCCGCCAATTCGACTTTCACCAACCATCCATAAGGCGTTCGATAGACATCGGCGGCTGGGCTCCAGGTCATCTCGGAAACCCGTTCGCCACGCATGAGCAGCCAGAGCAGATCTCGCCTCTCCGCCATCGTCCGGCTCCCTCTCCTCTGCTCACACGGCGCGAACCACGACGACCGTCAAATCATCGGATCGTGTTTCGGAATCCACGTGTTGTCGCACGTCCTCAATTATAGCGTCGCACAATTCGGAAGCGGAACGTCGAAGGTTGCGCCGAACGATCTGCTCGAGCCGATGAACGCCATAGGGTTCACCCTCCGCGTTCTCCGCTTCGGTGACGCCGTCGGTATAGAGGATGAGGCTATCCCCCGGCATGAAATACACGATGTCCTCGGAGAAAGCGGCATTCTTCAAGACGCCGAGCGGAATGCCGCCAGTGGAGAGCAATCGCACCGGTTCTCCTTCGCGGATGAAGAGAGGCGGATTATGCCCCGCGTTCAGATAGAACATCCGACGCCCCTCTGCATCCAACTCCCCATAGAACGCCGTGACGAAATGGCGATCGTGCGTGCTTTCTAAAAGCAGCCGATTGAGCCGAGAGAAGACTGCGCGCAAGGCGAAGTCATTCCCCAAAAGCGCATGTAAGGAAGCGCGGAACGTCGCCATGATCAGCGCTGCTGGAACCCCCTTGCCCGAGACGTCGGCGATCACGATGCCCAAGCGCCCATCGGCCACATCAATGAAATCGTAATAATCGCCGCCCACTTCGGCCGAGGGGATCATACGTCCGAAGATCTCGAAGTTCACGACCTCGGGCGCGCGCGCCGGCATAAGCGCCTCCATGACCTGACGCGCGACGCGCAGCTCGCTCTCCAGACGTCGCTTCTCTAACATCTCCTGATGCAAGTCGGCCTTTTCGATAGCGATGGCGACCAAACTCGCGAACAACGTGAGCAGCTCCAGGTCCGCCTCGCTGTACGCATTCGGCGTATCCGACTCCAAGTTGATCACTCCGATGGTCTTCCCTCCGCTTCCGATCAGAGGTGCCGCCAGCTCCGATCGCGTCTCCTCGCGCGCCCGGACATAATACGGATCCGCCGTGACATCGGGAACGACGCGCCCTCGGCTCGTCTGTAAGACGTGTCCGACGATCCCCTCGCAGCAATGGAGCGGACCAGCATGCGCCAAATTCCCCGGATACCCCACCGTCTCGTACCCATGCAGAAGCCCGGTCGCGGGATCGAAGATGAAGACGCCAGCCGCATCGTACGGGATGAGCTGCTTCACCGCGCGCAAGATCCCTTGCAGGATCTCGCCGAGATCGAGCGAAACGCTCACCAACCGAAAGGTATGAATCAGCGTACGCAGGCGCTCTTCGGCAAGGAGCGGCTGCACCGCCATACGCTCTCGTTCTGCCATAAGCTCCTCACTCATCCTCCCGCCCGCATCCCTTCCGGGCGGTCTCCGAACTCCATCTCACCAAGAAAGGCGCCTCGGGCGAAAGTAATTGAAGTAATCGCGCCGTTTGAAGACGTGAACGAGGGCGGCGCCGGAGACGAACCCACCAATATGCGCCCACCAGGCGACTCCCCCCGTTTGCGCCGATTCAACGCCGAGGCTCAACGCCCCATAGAAGAATTGCTGCACGAACCAGAAAGCGAGAAAGAAGAAGGCCGGAATCTCGATGAGCTGCAGGAAGATCCAAATCGGAAGGAGCGTCACCACGCGTGCGCCAGGATAGAGCATGAAATACGCGCCCAGCACGCCGCTGATCGCGCCGCTCGCCCCTAAACTCGGAACGTGCGAGTCGGCATTGGTCACCACGTGCGCCGCCGTCGCCAGCACGCCGCACAGAAGATAGAAGATCAAAAATCGGAAATGCCCCATCCGATCCTCCACGTTGTCTCCGAAGATCCAAAGATAGAGCATGTTCCCCCCAAGATGCAGCCACCCGCCGTGCAAGAACATCGCCGTGAAGATCGGGAGGATCAGATCGGACGCCTCGTACCTGTGAAAGCCCCCCCATACGTCGAACTGTCCTTCCGCGAAATATCTCACCGGGACGACGGCGTAAGCGTAGAAGAATTGTTGAAGCTCCTCTGGCCCCAGAGACAATTCGTAGAAGAAGGCGAGGACATTGATGACGATCAAGACGACGGTGACAATGGGATAGCGCCGAGATGGAATGTCATCGCGAATGGGTATCATCGTCTCCCCCGTCTCACGCGGGCATGCGTCGTGCACATCCGAAGAGGCAAACGCTCACATCGGCATCGCCCCACTTCTTGCCCACGGCTCTCTCGAATCAAGAGAAGATCATAGCCTCGTGGGCGAGGATCGCGCAAGGCAACGAAACCGCTCTCATCCACGCGCGAATCATGAGAAGGACCCGCACAATGCGAGGAAATTTCTGAGCAGGAGTTTCCCCACCTGTCCCGTCATGATGGATTCGGGATGGAACTGCACCCCCTCGCATAGAAATTCTCGATGCCGCAAGCCCATGATCAATCCATCCGAGGAGGTGGCTGAGATCTCCAAGCACGAAGGCACCGATCCTCGATCCACGACGAGCGAGTGGTAGCGCGTGGCCGGGAAGGGATTGGGAAGATCGCGAAAGATCGTGCGGCCGTCGTGCATGATCATGCTCGTCTTCCCATGCATGAGCACGGGAGCGCGCACGATACGCCCGCCAAAAGCCTGTCCGATGGCTTGATGCCCCAAACAGACACCGAGAAGAGGAATACGTCCGGCGAACGTCCGGATCACGTCCAACGTGATCCCGGCTTCCTCCGGCGTGCCCGGCCCCGGCGAGATCACGATCGCTCGCGGCGAACGAGCCGCGATTTCTTCCACGCGGATTCGATCGTTCCGATAGACTTCGACCTCCGCCCCCAATTCGGCCAGATATTGCACGAGATTGAAGGTGAACGAGTCGTAGTTATCAATGACGAGAATCATCGCCCTTCCTCCACCCGCACGACACGGAAGCGGATCGGCACTTTGGTCACCGGAGCTTTCTGGGCATCGGTCTCGAGTTTCTCGAATTTCTCCAGGACCTCCATTCCCTCGACGACGCGTCCGAAAGCCGTATACTTCCCATCGAGATGAGGAGCACGACCCAAGCAAATGAAGAAGATGGCGCTCCCCGAATTCGGATCGTCCGGTTTCATCGGCAACATCCCCACGATTCCACGATCGAACTCGATCCGACCGATCTCAGCCGGGAGGAATTCACCCGACCAACCGCGCCCCCAGAGCGACCGATCCTCGCCACGCGTCAACGGATCGCCGCCGAGCAACAGATACCCCGGATAGATACGATGAAAGGTCGTGCCGTCATAAAAGCCGCCGCCAGCGAGCGCGACGAAATGCCGCGCATGACGCGGGGCAACTTCCGGCATCATCGCGATCGCGATACTCCCCAAGGGGCTCTCCAGGACAACGCGATACTTCTTCAACTCCTCCGGATGCGCGAGCGGTGACGGACGAATCCGCACCGACTTCATCACGATGCGCTGACGAGCCAATCCGTCAGCATCAGTCGGCGTCTCTGCGATCTTCTCCACGACGTCCATTCCTTCGACAACGCGCCCGAAGGCCGTGAACTTCCGATCGAGCTGACCCTGGTCGGTGACGCAGATGAAGAACTGCGAGCCCGCACTATTGGGATCTCCCGGACGCAGGACCGCTCCTACGACTCCCCGCGTGAACGGACGGTCATTGAATTCCGGCGACAATCGGTCCAATCCGCCTCGCCCCAATGCCTCGCGCGGCGTGCGCGGATCGCGACTCAGAGGATCGCCTCCTTGAATCAAACTCTTCGGCAAGATGCGATGGAACGTCGTCCCGTCGTAAAACCCCTGCCGCGCCAGATGGATGAAATACGCGACATGCCGCGGCGCATCCTGAATGAAGAACTCGATCACGATCGTTCCAAACTCCGTCTCGATGACCGCCTGGAGGTCTTTCAACTCCTCGACGTCAATCCGCTCAGGAGGCGGCGGCGCTTCCGCCCGTGGGCGTCGCTGTTGGGCGATACCTCCAGGAAGCGACGCCACGACCGCGAGCATAAACATCACGAGCGCAATCTCCCGTGCCCTCATAACTCTGTGCTCGCCACTTCGATGGCCCGAATCACCGAACGGGCTTTGTTCACCGTCTCCTGATACTCCCGTTCGGGAATGGAATCAGCGACGATTCCCGCACCCGCTTGGACGTACGCCCGCCCATTCCGGATGAGCGCCGTGCGGATGACGATGCAGGAATCAAGATTCCCCGAATAATCGGCGTAAAGAACGGTCCCAGCATAAATGCCGCGCCGCGTCGGCTCCAACTCGTCAATGATCTCCATGGCGCGAATTTTCGGAGCGCCGGTGACCGTGCCGGCCGGGAAACACGCGGCCAGCACATCGAAGCGATCCTTGTCCGGCCGGCGCCGGCCTCGGATCGTCGAGACCAAATGCATGACGTGCGAATAGCGTTCGACGACCATGAGGTCGGTGACCTCTACCGAACCATATTCGGCTACGCGCCCGACATCGTTGCGCCCCAGGTCCACGAGCATCACATGCTCCGCTCTCTCTTTCTCATCCGCGAGCAAGTCGGCTTCGAGCGCGCGATCCTCAGCGTCGGTCATCCCCCGCGGGCGCGTCCCCGCGATCGGACGGTAGGTGATCTCATCCCCCACAATCCGTACGAGCATCTCCGGCGACGCGCCGACCAGATGCGTCTCCTCCAACTCCATGTAGAACATGTACGGCGAGGGATTGAGCATTCGCAGCGCGCGATACACTTGGAACGGATCCAGATCGCCCACCTCGACCTCGAATCGCTGCGAGAGGACGATCTGAAAGGCCTCGCCGCGCGCGATATAATCTTTCGCCTGCCGGACCCTTTGCTCGAATTCGTCCCGCATCATGTTCGAGCGCACAAGGAGCGAGGACGCGGGTGCCTTCGCCCGTGGCACTTCCACGGAGCGCTGCAGCCGCGCTTCCATCGCCTCGATTTCCGCGACGGCTTGCTCATATTTCTCCTTCAACCGATGCTCGCGCCCACCGGTGAAGACGTTGGCGATGAGATGAATTTGATGGCGCGCGTGATCGAAGGCCAAGAGCGTCGAGTAGAACATCATCTGCGCGAGATCGAGCGGCAGATCGTTCCGCGCGCGCGCCGGAATGCGCTCGAACCATCGGACCGCATCGTAGGACATGTAACCGACTGCGCCCGCCGTGAAGGGCGGCAAGCCCGGCCATGTCACGGGATGATACGATGCCGTCAGCTCTCGCAAGAGATCGAGAAAGGCGTCGGCCCGCTCGACTCGTTCGTGATTTGTTTCGATCACGCAGCGATCTTCCCGCGCGCGAATGACCGTGTGCGGATTCGCCCCGATGAAAGAGTATCGAGCGATCTTCTCTCCCCCCTCGACCGACTCGAGGAGAAAGGGAAATCGCGCCTGAGGGCGAAGGCGCAGGAAGGCCAAGACGGGCGTGAGGAGATCGGCAGCGATCACCTTCGTCACGGGGATGATATTCCCCCGCCGCGCCAGCTCGCGCACTTCTCCGAATGTCGGTCGAATCACGCCCATGCGTTCACCTCGAGGGCAAGACACGGCTCTCACTCGCTCGCCCCGTGCGACTCCGCAGCTCGAAGAGGATATCTCGCGGATTCAGCTCTCGATCGGCCATGAGCACGAGCAGATGATAGAAGAGATCGGCGATCTTGCCGCTCAGCTCTTTCTTCGATCCCGCCTTGGCCGCGATGGTCACGTCCACGAGCTGTTCCCCCAGACGCCGCAAGATCGCATCCACGCCGCTGCTGAGCAACAAGGCCGTGTACGAATTCTCCGGACGCTCACGATTTCGCTCCTGGATGAACTCGAACAACTCGCCGAGCAAAATCCCCATCTCCATCGAAGCGAGCCCCACGACCGAGACTCCCTCCCGCTTCTCCTCAAGTTCCGTGAGCGCTCGGGAAAAACATGTCTCCTCGCCCGTGTGGCAGGCCGGTCCCCGCGGATCTACCTTCACGATCAAAGCATCTCCGTCGCAATCCACGATGATGTCCACGACGCGCTGTGTATTCCCTTCCGCGCCGACTTCCCGCCGCACGCGCCGTGCGTGCGCGCTCCAAGTATGCGTCTCGCCCGTTCGCAGCGTGAGGGCCAACGCCTCGGCATTCATATGGGCGAGCATGAGGATGCGACCCGTCTCATGATCCTGAATGATCACGGGGATCAATCCGCGCTCGTCGAATCGCAAGCCTTGGATCACCATGGCCTCCATCGCCTCGATCGCGTTGCTCCCCGAGAAAACCCTTGGGAAATCTACGCCAGGGGGATGGAGGCTGTCAACGACGGGTGCTCGACGCTGGCGGCCGTCTCCGGGTACCCCGCCGTCATGGCCCGCTTCCGTTTGCCCCCCATCCGGGCGGATCTGGCACCCACTCTCGGGTGAAGATATCGGCTCCCGTCAGGCCGACGAGCAGGAGGAACCAAAAGAGCGCAGCTCCGACAAATCCCCAGATCAAGCGCGAGCTGTACTTCAAATGCATGAAATAGAGGACGACGAGGAGCGCCTTAGTCGTCGCCAGGGCGAGCGCCAGATAGATGTTCAACCATCCGAAATCGTAAAAGGCCACGTCCACCGTCACGAGCGTCAGCAGTAACAACGTGATGAAGACGAGCCAATAGACCCGCTGCGGGACGATGGGCGAATGCGCCATATAGTTCCCTCCTCACGTCCGGCTGATCAAATACAGCAAGGGGAAGAGATAAATCCAAACGATGTCCACGAAGTGCCAATAGAGCCCGGCGACCTCCACCGGAGTGTAATATTGCGGGGAGAAACGTCCGCGCCATGCCAGGATCCAAAGCACGGCCAGGATGCCGATCCCCACGACCATGTGAAGAGCATGAAGTCCGGTCATCGCGAAGTACAGGGAGAAGAAGAGCTGCGCCGCACGCGCATGCGGTCCCTCGAAGCGAAAGGAGGGCCCGGGCACCAAATGCTCATGAATCTTATGCGAGTATTCGACGACCTTCACTCCGAGGAAGACCAACCCCAAAGCCATCGTCACGGCCAGAAAGAGTCGCAGCGCACGCGATTGCCCGAGTTGCGCGCTGCGCACGGCGAGCGCCATCGTCAAGCTGCTGCAAATGAGCACGGCCGTATTGAAGGCTCCGAGCAGATAGTCGAGACGCCGACTCGCCACGGCGAACCCTTCCGGATAGAGCGAACGATAGACGGCATAGCTGGCGAACAGGCCACCGAAGAACATGACCTCCGTGATGAGGAACACCCACATGCCGAGCGTAGAGGCCTCGAATTGCTGCTCTAGATCATCGAAATGATGAGCCAACGGCGAACGTCCCAATTCGACGGATGTCGCTGAAGATGCTCCCGATGCCATCTCAGCGCGCATGGGCCTCCTCCGATTCTGGCGTGTAATCGTAAGGCTCGCCCGTGACCACCGGTGTCACGTCGAAATTATGTGGAGGCGGTGGCGAAGGCACAAGCCACTCCAGACCTTTCGCTCCCCAGGGGTTCTCCGGCGCCTTCGGCCCGTAGCGCAGCGACCAAATGAAGTAGATCATCGGGATGAGGTAGCCAACGCCCAAGATCGAAGCGCCCGCCGAGGACATGACATTCAACACTTGGAACTCCTCCGGATACACGTGATACCGCCGCGGCATCCCCAAATATCCGAGGATGAACTGCGGGAAGAAAGTCAAGTTGAACCCTACGAAGATCACGAGCGCGGCGAAGCGGGCCCACCCCTCTGGGTAAATCTTTCCCGTCATCTTCGGCCACCAATAGTGCAGCCCGCCCAAATAAGCCATGATCGTCCCGCCCACCATAATGTAGTGGAAATGCGCGACGACGAAATACGTGTCGTGCACGTGCACGTCCACTGCCAGCGTCGCCAAGAAGATCCCCGTCAGCCCGCCAATGGTGAAGAGCCCGATAAAGCCAAGCGCGTAGAGCATCGGCGCTTGGTAGGAGACCGAGCCCTTATACAGCGTAGCCGTCCAGTTGAATACTTTCACGGCTGAGGGGATCGCCACCAACATCGTGAGCACGGAAAACACCATGCCGGCGTAGATGGATTGTCCGCTCGTGAACATGTGGTGACCCCACACGAGAAAGCCCAAGACCGCGATGGCAATGCTGGAGAAGGCGATGAAGGAATAGCCGAAGATGCGTCGCCGAGAGAAGCAAGTGATCAATTCATTGATGACCCCCATGGCTGGGAGGATCATGATGTACACGGCCGGATGCGAGTAGAACCAAAACAGATGTTGAAAGAGCAACGGATCGCCGCCGAGCTTCGGATCGAAGATGCCGATGTGGAACAGCCGCTCCAAGCCCACAAGCAGGATAGCGATGGCAACGACCGGCGTCCCCAGGATCATGATGATGCTCGTCGCGTAGTGCGCCCAGATGAAGAGCGGTAACCGGAACCATGTCATCCCCGGCGCTCGCATCTTATGAATGGTCACCAGGAAATTCAGCCCCGTCAGGATCGAGGAGAATCCCGTGATGAAGATCCCCACGGCCGTGAGCATGACGTTAGAGTTCGAGTACGTACTGCTGTAGGGCGTGTAGAACGTCCAACCCGTGTCCACCCCGCCGAAGACGGTCGCCGCCAGCGTGAACAGTCCTCCCAGCGTGTAGATATACCAGCTCAACAGGTTCAACCGCGGAAAGGCCAGATCGCGCGCCCCGATCATCAGCGGTACGAGGAAATTCCCGAGCACGGCGGGAATAGCCGGAATGAGGAAGAAGAAGATCATGATGACGCCATGCATCGTGAAGAGCCGATTGTACGTCTCCGATTGCACCAAATCTCCCTGCGGCGTCATCAGCTCCAAACGGATCAGGACAGCGAAGAATCCCCCCAGGAAGAAGAAGAGCGTGACCGAAGCCAGATAAAGCAGGGCGATCCGCTTGTGGTCGGTCGTGAACAGCCACGACCGTATCCCGTAGCTCACGTTCAAATAGTTCACGCGCGACGTGCGCGGCAATTCCACCAAAGGCGTGCTCATCGCTGTTCCCCTCCGAGCGATTTGAGATAGGCCACAAGCTGCAGCAGTTGCTCCTCGGTGATCTGCCCTTGATAAGTCGGCATGACTGACGGCGATGAGAATCCAGCGACGATCTTCGCGTCGGGATTCAAGATGGATTCCCGCAGGTACGCTTCGTCGGCGACGACCGTCCGCCCATCAGCCAATCTCACCGAGCGACCGAAGAGCCCGCGCAGTGATGGGCCCAATTCTTGAGTGTCCTCGCGATGGCAAGTATGACAGGCCAACTGTTGAAACAGACGCTCCCCCGCTTGGGCCAGCGATTCCGTGGGCGCGCTTGCTCCTCCGCTACCCAGCCAATTTTGATATTCGACCGGATCCATGACGATGACCCACCCGCCCATCTCCGAATGCTTCGTACCGCAATATTCCGCGCAGAAGAAGCGGTACCGCCCGGGTTGCGTTGCTTCGAACCAGAGCGTGGTGTAGCGACCCGGCACCACGTCTTTCTTCACGCGAAAGTCGGGGATGTAGAAGCTGTGAATCACATCCTCAGTCGCCATCGTCAGTTTGATGGGACGACCAGCTGGAACATGCAACTCGTTGATCTCCCGCTGACCCGTCGGATGCTGGATATGCCACATCCACTGCTTACCGACGACATAGACTTCTAGCGCTTCTTTCGGCGCTGGCCCGTACATCTTGAAGTACAAGACTGCTCCCCATCCGAAGACCACCAACACAATCCCCAAGGGAATGACGATCCACGTGATCTCGAGCGCTAGCGAACCGCGAACCGGTGGCGGCACCTCCGCCTCGGAACGCCGCCGATATTTGATCGCGAAGACCGTGATCAAGAGGAAGATGAGGGCAATGAAGAAAAGGCTCACCCCGACCAAGAACCCGTAGAGCGCGTCCACTTCAGGCGCGAACGAGGAAGCGCGCTTAGGCAAAAGTGGAAAGTTTTCCCACATAGCTCCCTCTTATCCCACCATACGCTTCTTCCGCCGATCGCGGCGGAACATCACAAATATGAAGCCCCCCAGAACAAGCACGGTCGCTATCCCAGCCAGCCGAAGGACGTTCATGATGAGCAGGCTATATCGGCCCGTCTTCGGATCGTAGTGGTAGCAGTAGAGCAAAATCTGATCCACTGGCGAGCCGATTTTTCCTTGCGCCGCTTCGATCAAGCCAAGCCGCAGGTCTCGCGGTGCATATTCGATCCCGTAAAAGTATCGAGCGACGCGTCCTTGTGGTGTGAGCACCATGATCCCACTGGCATGAGCGAACTGTCCGGTCTGGGGATCGAAGGCATAGCGGAAGCCCACGGCTTCCGTCAGCCGTCGAATGCTCTCCTGCTCTCCAGTCAGGAAATGCCAGCCCGCCTCGGCTTCCGGACGCCCATAACTCTGCACATACGTGCGCTTTTTCGCCGCCGCCAGCTCCGGTCCCTCGCGGGGATCGAAACTCACGGTCACGACAGTGAACTCCTTCCCCACCGTCAGCGGGAGCGCGCGCAAGCTCCGCAATAATCCGTTGAGAATGAGCGTGCAGAGCATCGGGCACTCGTAGTAGACGAGCGAGAGGATGACTGGCTTCTCGCCGAAATATTCCCGGAGCGAGACGGCGCGCCCCTGTTCGTCGCGGAAAACAAGCTCGAGCGGAATCTGCGCATCGAGTTTTTGGTCAATGCCGACATTTTGTAAGATCGGCGCCGGTTGCTCCGAAGACACGTTCTGCCCTCGCCCCTCGCGGACGACCAAGAGCCCAAAGCTCACGGCCAACACCAGGCCGAGGCTCGCCCATGATATCGCGCGAACGCAAGTCCCTTGAATCCTCATCGTCTTTCGCTCCTGTTCTCTCGCGCCGGGTCCCCATCGGCGCGAAGGTCTCGTGCAGAAGGAGGAGAAGATTCCCTCACCTGGCCATGGGGGCGAACCGGAACGCCGCGTTCCAAGAGGAGGTCCATCGCCCGTTCGATAGGGATGCGAACGACGCCCGCCCCCCGATCAATCCATGCGTAGCTGTTCAACCGTTCTTCCTCCCGCTGACGAAGCGCTTGCAGATCCAGCTCCGGAACGACCTGCAACCGCGGTTGAGGTGGCAACACGCGCTCTTCACGAAAAGGCGAAGGCGGCTCCTCGGCTCGTTCCACGCGCTTCTGGAAGAAGGCGAAGCCCCCCCACATGAGGAGTCCAGCCCCCACCGTCAGGGCAGCCAATCCCAAGACCAAGGCCGCGATCATTCGCGGACTCACATCCCGTTTTTCATAGCGCGGTTCGGTCGGCTCACTCATAAGCAGCTCGCACCTCCAGTATCCGAGGATCGTGGATGGGGATCAGCTCATGTCGCTTCACCTCCCTCGCCCAGAAAGCGAGCCAGAATCCCCCAATTCCCAAGAACACGGCGGCGTTCGACCAATGGACTCCGATCCCCTTCTCCTCGAACGCTGGCATGACGATCCAATACAGGTCCACTACGCGCATGATCAAGATCATCCCAGCCAAGATCGCCAGCGTTCGCACATTTCGCTTCATCGCACGAGAGAGCAACAACAGGAACGGGATCAGGAAATGAAAGACGATCAAAAGTCCAGCCACCACCTCCCAGTGCCCTCTCATCCGGCGCAGGTACCACGGGATCTCCTCCGGCAGATTCCCCGACCAGATGATCAGGAACTGCGAGAAAGCGACATACGCCCACAGCATGACGAACGCCAGCAAGAGATTCCCCAGATCATGGAACACGTCGCTCGTCGCAAGTTCCGAGAGCGGTCGAGCGCGCGAGAGCCAGGCTGCGATAAGGATCGCGGCAGCGAATGCCGTGAGCACCTGCCCGAGGATGAATTTGATGCCGTAGATCGTCGAATACCAATGCGGCTCCAACGACATGACCCAGTCCACGGCCGCGAAGGTGATCGCTCCTCCATAGAGGACCAGTCCTGGCCCGCTGAGCGCTCGCATTCGATTCCCGAGCGTGGGCTCTCCGGTGCGATCTTGCTCGTAGGACCATTTCGTCACCAGATACGCCAGCGCGATCCACACGACGAAATAGAGGACAGCGCGAAGGGAGAAGAAGGGGACATTCAAATACCGGCTCTTGTGTCGGAGGACCTCGTCAGCAGCGACCACTTCCGCATGGGTCCACTCATAGAGGTGAGAGAGCCCGAAGAAGAGAGGGACGAAGAGCGCAGCCATCAAGAAGATCGTTCGCGCTCCCGCTTCCAAGATACGCCGGATGGGGATTCCCCAACGACCGCCGGTCAGATGATGCAGCATCACCAACCCCGCAGAGCCGATTGAGATCCCAAGCCAAAAGAGATATCCGAAGAGATACGACGGCCAGAAATGTTCGGGATCCGTAAGCGCCGCGATGAGCGCCAACACGATCCCCGCGATACCAATGCTTGCGGCACGACGCGACAGTGTTTCGAGGCCCTGCACGTTCACTCCCCTCCCTCCGTCAAGCGTCGTCGCTCAGCCGGCGGCACGTCCTGCAGCCTCGCGTTTTGACTGAGTTGCAAGGCGCGAATGTAAGCGACGATCGCCCACCGATCTTCCGGCGGGATGCGGGACGCATAGCTGTACATCGTCCCGAAGCCATTTGTGATGACATCGAAGAAATATCCAACTGGAGCCTGTCGCAACCGGTCCGTGTGAAATGAGGACGGTTGCCGGAATCCGCGCTGGACGATCATCCCCTCGCCATAACCATCGCGCCCATGACATGGCGCGCAGAAGATGTCGTAGCGCTCGCGTCCGCGCTCGAGGATGGAACGCGTAATGGGGAATGGGAAAGTCTCGGCGAGCTGCCCTCTCACCTTGCCGGTATACAGATGCTCATCCATCCTCGCAAAGCCGCGCGGGACCGTCCCTTCGACCAAGGGACGAGAGGCCCGACTATCCGCGAAAAAGGTGCTTCCCTCTAGCGGTTCATATCTCGGCTGATCATGCATATCCTGGCGGCACGCGCTTCCGCCCAAGGCGAGCGCAAGGAGAAGGCCCACTCCCCACCAACCTCGTGTGCGCGCGCTGGTCTGTCGAGCGATCCCTCTCACGGCTCCACCTCCCAGACGCCGTCAGCTCCCAAGCTCTCCAAAAAGTGGCGCGTGGCCTCCCGGTCGAATTTCGGATCGCGCGCTTCGATCAGAAGGAAGAAGCGATCGCGACTGGCCAATGCGAAGCGCGGCACATTGAAGACGGGATGATAGGGCATTGGCAATCCGTTCAACGCGAGCATCCCCAGAACGGCTGAGAGCGCAGCGAAAAAGATCGTCGTCTCGAACACGATGGGGATGAATGTCGGCCAGCTATGAAAAGGCTTCCCACCGACGATGAGCGGATAATCAATGACCTCGGCATAGTAGAGAAGCGCATAACCGAGGGCGCCACCGAAGAGTCCGCCGAGCAACACGATTACTGGCAGGCGCGTGCGATGAAAGCCAATGGCCTCGGCCAATCCCTCGACCGGGAACGGCGTGTAAGCGTCCATCCGCCGATACCCCTCGGCATACGCGCGCTGCGCCGCCACGACGACTTTCTCCGGCGCATCGAACTCGGCCAATAGTCCATAAATGTCCGTTCGCTCGGCCATGCCATCCCCTCCTCACGAGGCCGTCGAGGCCTCCGCCGGTCGTCCCGCTCCGCCATGAGGCGTCGGAGCGACCTCCGGCAAGAGCGCTCGCATCTCGAAGATCGAGATGACCGGCAGCAGTCGAATGAACAGAAACATCAGCGTCAGGAAGAGTCCGATCGAGCCCAGGAACATCGTCCAATCGAAGACGGTCGGCCTGTACATCCCCCACGATGAGGGGAGGAAATCCCGATGCAAGCTCGTCACAACGATCACGAAGCGCTCCAGCCACATTCCCACGTTCACGACAAGCGCGATAGCAAAGAGCGCGCGCACGTTCTGCCGCACGCGCGCCGACCAGAGCGCTTGAATGATCCCCACATTACACACGAGCAACGCCCAATAGATGGGCGCATACGGACCACGTAACCGATTGAGGAGCATGTAGCGCTCGTACGGGTTCCCACTATACCACGCCATGAAGGCTTCCATCATGTAGCCGTAGCCGACGATGAGTCCCGTCGCCAGCATGACCTTGGCCATGTTGTCCAAATGCTTCATCGTGATGAAGTCCTCCAGCTCGTAATACTTTCGGAGCGGAATGGCCAAGGTCATCACCATGGCGAACCCCGAATAAATCGCTCCGGCGACGAAATACGGCGGGAAGATCGTCGCGTGCCATCCGGGAATAATCGAGATGGCGAAATCGAAGCTCACCACGGTATGCACGGAGACAACCAGCGGAGTCGCCAATCCCGCCAATAGCAAATACGCCATCTCATATCGCGCCCAATGGCGGGCCGATCCACGCCATCCCATGGCGAGGAATCCATAGAGGATGCGCCAGAACCGACGCCGCGCGCGATCTCGCAGCGTCGCCAGATCGGGGATCAGTCCGATGAACCAGAAGAGGAACGAGACCGTCGCGTACGTCGTGATCGCGAAGACGTCCCAAACCAAAGGGCTGCGCGGCTGCGGCCACGTCCCCATCGTGTTCGGATAGGGCAAAAGCCAGTAGAAGAGCCACGGTCGGCCCATGTGCAACAGGGGATACAACCCAGCGCACGCGACGGCGAAGAGCGTCATCGCTTCCGCGAAGCGGTTGATCGAAGTCCGCCACTTCTGCCGCAAGAGCAGCAGGATCGCCGAGATCAACGTCCCCGCATGCCCGATCCCAATCCACCAGACGAAATTGATGATGTCGAATCCCCAGCCGACCGGGACCGTGACGCCCCAAATGCCCACGCCGACCGCGAGCAGATAAGCCGCCGTGAAGAGGAGCAACATGAGCAAAAGGAAAGCGATCGTGAACCCCAGGAACCACTCGCGCGGCGTGCGCCGCGTGAGCACGATGGCGCTGATCTTATCCGTGATCGAAGCATACGTATACCCGGGGGCTAAGATCGTCGCCTGTGGATCAAATGGCGTCGCGATCTCTACTGTTCGCCTCCTCTCCTCACTCATGACGTCTCCTCTCCCAGAAGCGCGACCACTTCCGAATTCGGATTCCGCAACCGCGCCAGATAAGTCGTGCGCGGTCGCGTGTTCAGCTCGGTCAGAATTCCATAATTGAGTACGTGCGCCTTCAACCGCGCCACGCGGCTCTCAGGATCGTTCAAATTCCCGAAGATGATCGCCTCGGTCGGACAAGCCTGCTGACACGCCGTCAGGATCTCTCCGTCTCGAATCGTCCGCTCCTGTTTCTTCGCCTCGATGCGCGCGGCGTTGATCCGCTGCACGCAATAGGTGCATTTCTCCATGACGCCGCGGCTGCGCACGGTCACGTCGGGATTCCGCTGCATCTTCAAGGTCTCGGTCGTCCAATCCGCGTAGAGCCGGAAGTTGAACCGGCGCACCTTGTACGGGCAGTTGTTCGAGCAATAGCGGGTTCCCACGCATCGATTGTACGCCATTTGGTTCAAGCCCTCGTGGCTGTGAACCGTCGCTCCCGTTGGGCACACGACCTCGCACGGCGCCTGGTCACAATGCATGCACAGGACCGGTTGATGGTAGATGTCCGGACGCTCCAGATCGCGCCCCTCGAAGTATCGGTCGATGCGGATCCAATGCATCGCGCGCCCGATCTTCACCTCGCGCTTTCCGACAACGGGGATGTTATTCTCAGCCTGGCAGGCAATGACGCAGGCATTGCACCCGATGCAGGCGTTCAGGTCAATGACCATGCCCCAAGAGTAACCGTCGTACCGATGCTCAGGATAAAGCGTGAGATCGGGCGGCGGATCATGTCCGAGCTCCCGAGCGAACTGAGGATTCGCTTGATACTCATCGAGCGTCGCCACGCGCACAAGATGCCGTCCTTCCATGCTGTGATGATTTTGCGTGCTGACGAGCTCATGACGACGATCGGTCCGTCGAAGTTCGATCCCCGCTTCGAACCATGGCGCCGCTGACGTGCGCAGGCGATAGGCGTTGAATCCCAGATGTGATCCCACGCGTCCGGCGCGCCACCGCCCGTACCCGAGATGTACGGTCACCGTCTCCGTCGCCTGCCCGGGCATAATCCAAACCGGAGCAAGCACCCGACGATCTCCCCGCTGCAGCTCAATGACGTCTCCATTCTTCACCCCAAGGCGTTCCGCTAGCGACGGCGAAATAAGCGCCGCATTGTCCCACGTCAGCTTCGTGAGCGGCTTCGGCAACTCTTGCAGCCACCCGTTATTCGCGAAGCGCCCATCCCAAACGGTCGGATCCGGACGGAAGACGATCTCCACGCCCTCGGGCGCCCGCGCGGGTCGCTTCGCCGCCTCTGCTTTGATCGCCTCCCATTGCACCGAGACCGAGACGGGCGGAAGATGAGTGTCGGGGACGATCCCCTCGTGCAGGGCCGTTCGCCAAAACGTCTCGAAATCGGGGAACGCTCCGATACGCCCCGCCTCGAACCGCCGCTGCCAATACTCGCGCACGATCTCATAGCCGGAGCGCTCCACTTGCCCGAGAAGTGCCGCGAGCACTTCGTGTGCCGATCGCGTCTCGTAGAGGGGAGCAATGAGCGGCTGCATGATCGTCACCGTTCCATCAGGCGCGCGCCCGTCGCTCCACGCCTCTAAGAAGTGACTCTCCGGGAGATGCCAGTGACAGAGCTGCGCCGTCTCGTCCGCATAGAGCCCCAGATGGACGCGCAGACGAACACGGTTCATTCGCTCGGCGAACTGAAGATCAGCCGGCGCCGTGTAAACCGGATTCGCTCCGAAGATGAAAAGGACATCCACGCGACCGGCCTCCATATCCTCCGCCAGTTCTCGAAGCGAGGCCATCTGCTCCATCGGCTCGGCTTCCACAGGCTCGGTGTAGACGACCGTGCGCCCGACGTTCCCCAAGCGGGAGTTCAACGCATGCCCGATGGCGTGTACAAACGGCGGCTGCGTCTCGCCGACGAGTACCAGGCTCTCTCCGCGATGTCGCTCTAAATCGCGCGCGATCGCTTCCACAAGGCGCGGATCAACACCGAGCGACGCCAGATCCGGCTCCGGCACTTCCACCCCCAGTCGCCGCGCGAGCGCTCGCGCGATCAGCTCGATCGCGCTCGATCGCACCGAGAACCGATGATCAGCGATCGCCCCCGTCAATGAGGGCGTGCTCTCGAACACGTAAAGGCGATTCCACTGAGCCATCTCCGTCTCCGCGCGCCGTCGTGAGATGAACTCGCGTGCTTGTCGGAGATGGTTCGGCCCCCACGTCAGAAAGTCCGCCTCCAGCGAGAGCACCACGCGCGCTTCTCGCAAGCGATACTGCGCGTCCACGATGCGGCCGAAGGCCAAGCGCGCTCCCGCCTTCTGATGATCTCGCGAGACAGGTTCGTATTGATGCCATCGAGCCTCGGGGAAGCGAGCGAGGACCTGTCGCAACTGATCCGCCAACGTTGGAGAAGTCACCGTCTCCGTCAAAATGCGCAGGCCAGCTCCACGCGTCGCTTCCCATCGTTCTCGTTCTATCCCCAACGCTCCCCAGAATGCCGTCCACGTATTGATCCCGCCACGATGCAAAACGACCTGCGAACGATCGGGATCGTACAACATCAAGATCGCAGCTTGCGCGAAGACGTCCGTGGCTCCCAAGCTCGATGGATGCTGCGGGTTCCCTTCGATCTTAGTCGGCCGCCCCATGTGACTCTCGACGATGAGGCCAGTAGCAAATCCTCCAAATACCATCGCCGTCGCATAAAAGAGCGGCTTACCAGGGATGATCTCTTCCGGAGCCCGCGTATAGGGGAAGATCTGTTCGGTCGGCTGGCGCGTGCATGCCGAGGAGAGCCCCGCAAGCGCAAGCGATGCCCCCATCAGCTTCAAGAACGTGCGCCGATCCACTCCCTCCGGAGCCGGTGTCGGAAACTCGCTCTTCAAAAATTGAACGAACGTTGGATCCTCGGCCAACTCCTCCAAACTGCGCCAGAAGACCAGGCCGCGTTGCTCAGCTAAACGTGCTCGCACCGCGGCGATATCCCAAGACGCTCCGTCTTCCTTCCTCACCACCTTCTGCCTCCCTCTCACCGATGGCACACAGAGCAATCGGTCAATTTCTCGGGTCGATCAATCCTGTACTCACGCACAAGCCGTCGTCCTAATTCCCGCTGATCTTCAGATGGAACCCAATCCGTGCGGAAGACATACTCCCGCGGACGGACGTATAGCTCCGGCTTCCGGTGGCACTCCAAGCACCACTCCATATGCAACGTACTTGCCTTCCACACGAGCGGCATTTCATCCACCGGACCATGACAGGTGACGCACGCGACCCCTTTCTTCACGTGGATCGAATGGTCGAAATAGACGAAATCCGGCAGATCGTAAACCTTCGTCCACGGGATCGGCCGATTCGTACGCCAGCTCTCGCGCACGGGTTCCAACATGGGGCTCGTCGCGTGAATTTGCGAATGACAGGTCATGCACGTCTCCGTCGGCGGAATCCCCGCAGAGTTGCTCTCCTCAACCGAAGTATGACAATAGCGGCAATCAATACCGAGCTGCTTCACATGATGCTTATGGCTGAATGGAACAGGTTGTTCACGGGCTACACCCACCTGCGTCACATAAGGGGACCGATTGAGCGCCGCTAAGGCCCATGTCACAGCCCCGATGATGAACACCGCTCCGAGAATGCTCACCCTCGCGATGAGATTCGTACTGCGATGAAAGATCTGCGCCATACGAACGCTTACCTCGCGGTCACACTAAATCTCCTGTGGTCTCCCCTATACTCACGGCCTTCCACACAAGCGATACCCATGAGACGTCTCGTCCGCCCCTGATAATTTAAGTGAGATTTTACATGGAGATGCTCGCTTAATCAAGCGCCGGAAACGTCCGAGTTGCCACGATGCGGTGAAGATGCTGAAAACTGCGGCTAAGGCCGAAGTCTACTTCGAAGAGCTTGAAGAGGCATAGGATGATCAGCGCAAAATCCATCGCGAGTGCCCATCCAGTTGAAGCGGATGGGTAACCAGGGCGACTTGGTCGCAAAACAAGCAAGATGGCCTAAAGAGCTGGCCCAAGTGATTCGCCTCGGCCAGATCTCCTCGCGCCGACGAGTGTCGGTCCCAATGGCAACACGAGCCCAAAGCGCTTCAAAGAAATGCGCATTTTTGCTTTGCTCGGGGGAAATCCCCCAGCAAGGGCGGTTCGATCAATCCCGGAGGCTGCGGACTCGCTGGGAGAGATGGTTTAACCCGCTCAAATTCTTTGAGTTGCAGGCCGTCCGACCTACCAGCGCCGATAGCTCACTTTGGCATAGGAATTGCATTACTAAGCCGGCAGAAAAACGAAGGGAAATGGTCTAAGGAGGCAAAGCCATATGATTCGGATCAGACGAAGAGACTTTCTGAAGACGTGTGGTATGATCGGCGGCGCAGCCGCTCTCAGTCACCCTTTTCTCAATTCCCTTCAGATCCTCTCCTCCGAAGCGTCCACTCTCATCGGCGAGACGCCGACCATCACATGGAAGCCGAGCGTCTGCGAAGGATGCACAACCTGGTGTGCGGTGGAAATTGGTGTACAAGAAGAAGCGGGGATCAAACGCGCTGTGTGGGTCAGAGGCAACCAAGCGTCGCATACGCACAACGGCTTTACCTGTCCACGAGGTCTTCTCGCCTTGCAAGAGGTGTACGATCCCGATCGGATCAAAGTGCCCATGAAGCGCACCAATCCAAACAAAGGTCGAGGAGTGGATCCGGGATTTGTTCCCATCACGTGGGACGAGGCCATAGATATAATCGCCAATAAATTGATGGAACTCTGGCAGGCGGGAAAGAGCCATACGGTGGTCATCCTGAGAGGAAGATACACGGAGATGAATCCCATTCTCTTCAGTGACTTCGCGGCGATCTATGGCACGCCGAATAGTATTTCTCATAGCAGCATCTGTGCCGAGGCCGAGAAAGCTGGCTACCGCGACACGATGGGCATATTTGGCTATCCCGATTATGACATAGACAACGCTGATTACTTGCTGCTTTGGGGCGTTGATCCCGTGTCGTCCAACAGACTGGTTTCGGGGTCAATTGCGACCCTTGGCGATATTCTTGCAACCAAGAAAGTCACCGTCATTGATCCGAGGCTCCACACCACGGCAGCCAAGGCCCATCGCTGGCTTCCCATCAGGCCGGGAACAGACGGTGCGCTGGCATTGGCAATCGCCCACTGGATTCTCGTGCGGGGACTGTGGAATGGCGAATTCGTAGGGAAAGTCAGCGTCGGCGGTGTCGAGCAAGAGCCTGCGCCTGGGCAATTTGTCGCCGGCAAGGAATTCACGGGCACCTTTGTCGAGCGTGGCACCAAGGGCTTAGTCGCGTGGTGGAACCTGGAGCTAAAGGACAGGACGCCTGAATGGGCCGAAGCCATCACTGGAATACCGGCGGAGACGATCAAGGCCGTCGCCGAGGAATTTGCCAATGCTAAACCCAAGGCGATTTCCTGGCTCGGACCTGGCCCCTCGATGCAACCGCGGGGTCATTACGCCGGATTTGCGATTGCCGCCCTCAACGGGCTTGTTGGCTCAGCCGATCACATCGGCGGCGTGCTCCCGTGGTGGCCTGAAGTAGTACCTGGATTGACCGCGTGGCGCAGTCGGCCTACAGGTGCGCCTTACGGCAATCCCGGACCAGGAACCGCAGCCAGAAGAGTAGACCGATATGTGAAATCGGGACCAGCCGTCCCACTGGACATGCCGGCGATGTCCAAATCGCTGGGCGGCGTGGCGGTGACCAACCGCGTGGCCGATGCCATCAACGACGAATCGCCGTACAAGGTCGAGATGGTGATCGGCTACTGGCAGAACTTCGCTTTCAGTTGCTACGAAGCGCAGCGCTGGGAGCAAGCGCTCAGCAAAGTCTTTTTCGTTCAGCTTGGAACCCATGCCTGCGAGTCAACGACGTTTGCCGACATTGTGCTGCCGACGCCGCATCACATGTTTGAATCGCTGGCTTACATGGTTCAAAAAGCACGCCGGTACAACGTGCTCACATTGAACCAGAAGGTGATTGATCCGCTCTACGACGTGCGTGAGGCTGAGACGGAATTCGTTTGGCTACTGGCCGAACGCTTGCGTCGAGCGCCTTACAACTGGACGCCGTTGTGGACCTACGTTCAGAGTTACACCAAGCCGTTTGATGATGGGACGCCGGGTGAAACTGTCGGGATGGAGCCAAGAACCGCTGAGCAGTTCCACCGATTTGCCGTTCAGTTCCGCACCTGTGGCAGTGGAGCTACGGGTAAGGCCAACTGGGAGGCGTTGCTTGGTCCCTACGCGGCAACTGGTGCCAATACTGGCGTTGGCAACGGCATCCGTCAGATCACGTATGCAGCGGGATACTTCGATGAGCAAGGCCGAGGCGCACGATGGCGCAATGCGCTGGCTGCGACACCGCCCAGTCCGAACTTCCCCACGCGAAGTGGGAAGTTTGAGTTTGTTGATGTGGGCGCTCGCACAGCCGCCACTGGAAGCGATCTGAACCGGATGCTCCGAACCCACGCAGCCAATCACGGCGTCAATCTGAAAAGTGTACTGGCCGCGACCAATTATCCCGCGACGGCTAGCCGGATGACCGAAGTAGACACTGATCCGATCAATGATCTGGCGTTCATGCCACACTGGGAGCCTCCGGATGTTGCCGGTGACCCAGCCGTGTATCCCTTTATCCTGATTGATTACAAGTCACGGCTAAACCGCGAGGGAAGGAGCCAGAACTGTCCGTGGTACTTCCAGTTCAAAGCGGCTGACCCTGGCGATGAGCGGTGGGACGATGTCATCAAGATCAACCCGGCTGATGCCGCTCGCTTCGGGCTACGTGATGGACAGAAAGTCAAGGTCACCTCGCCCTCGAACCCGAATCATGGAATCGTGTGCACGTTGAAACTCTGGGAAGGAGTCGGACCCGAAACGGCAGCCAAAGCCTTTGGTCAGGGGCATTGGGCTTATGGACGGTTTGCCTCTGAGCGATTCGGTCTGAGCGCTCGGGGCGGCAGCAACAATCACATCATTCCGAATAATCCAGAGCGCCTGAGCGGCTCCGGAGCCAGACACGCGATCACAAGGGTGAGAATCGAACCCTTGTGAGGGAATCGTCAAACATAGGAGGCAAGTATGACTCAGTGGAGAATGGAAATTGACCTATTAAAGTGCACAGGATGTGGCGCATGTGGGCTGGCTTGTAAGGCCGGCAATAATACGCCATGGAGAAGTTCTGACCAGAGCTTCAACTGGGCAGATTTCTTGTTCAACACGACGGGACGATTCCCCAACACCAGGTGGCAAGCGACTCCGGTCAACTGTAACCATTGCGCGAATCCGGCCTGTGTTGCTGTGTGCCCGGTGCCTCCAGATGCGCAAGGCCGAAAGGCAGTCTACAAGATACCGGCTGGCCAGCCAGGCGCCGGCATTGTGGTCACCAACAGTGATCGGTGCATCGGCTGCCGAAGCTGCCAGCAAGCCTGTCCGTACAGCGCCTTGAGCATGACCGCTCCCATCAGCCAGAATGGAACCACAGGTCGTGCGCAATTCAGCGTCATCAGCTTCAACGCCGAAACGCCGCATCAATTCTGGAATGGCACGGAAGCGGTCATTGCCGGCGGCACAGCCACACCCAGAGAAGTGAGGACAGCCGCAGGAGGCAACGCGCCACCGAATCGGACGCGCTACGTGGGCGGTGATCTCCCCGGTTTCTCCAACGTGCGGCGTCAGGGAGCTGTGGAGAAGTGCCACCTCTGCATCCACCGGATTCTGGACAGCAACCTTGGTCCAACTGCAGGGGAAGGCGCACGGCGGCCGTACTGCGTGTTGGCTTGTCCGGCAGGCGCTAGACGACTGCTCAAGCCCGGCGAATCGCCTTCACCCGGCGCCCGCGTCTTGAAGCCGGGAAGCCGACTCTATCCGGAGTTCGTCGAGCCTAACGACCCAACAGCAGCGTGGCTTTCGCCCCAGGTCTATTACAAGAACTGGGACAAGTTCAGCTTCCGCGTGTGAACAACTGAAAATGGAGGATCGAGACGTGAGGACAGTTGGTGCGCCCCTCGGTCTTCGATCCTCCTCTGAAGGAGTTATTCATGGAGTCCCGGCCCTGCTCAGAAACGATGCGACCTTGGGAGTGCCCTTGCAACAGGAAATCCAAAATCCGAATATCGAAATCCGAAACGTTTCGGATTTGGGATTTCGTGCTTCGAGTTTCCCCGCAGGGGCAGGGCGTGCGCTCACAGGGAGATTCTTGGAGGAATCGCCAATGAAATTGCCCGACAAGTTTCTAGAGACGGAAGGCCACCGGGAAGATGTCTACAGGCTGCTTTCGGCCTGCTACTGCGTGCCGGAGCCTGAGCTGCGCGAGCCGGCGTTGCTGGATCGCTTGACGGGTTCGCTTGATGGTGTGTGTCGTGAGGCCGTCGGTTTTGCCGAGCAGATGAAAGCCGCTTTGTCCCAGTACACCGAGAGGGCGCTGCTGGTGGATTACTCAAAGCTCTTCCTCGGCCCGTTCAAACTGCTGGCTCCGCCCTATGGCTCCGTTTACCTGGAGCCGGAGCGCAAGCTCATGGGTGATTCTACAGCCGATGTGATCCGCTGGTATCAACAGGCGGGCGTCAGCTTTGATCACGCACAAAAGGACCTGCCGGATCATATCGCCGTAGAGTTAGAGTTCATGAGCTACTTGATCTGGAAAGAGAGAGAGGCATGGCGGGTGGGAGATGGTGAAGCTGCCCGGCAACGACTCGAAGACCAACAGGCCTTTTTGGCGCGGCACTTGGGAGCTTGGGTTCGAGACTTTGCCCAGGCTATCAAGGACGGAACGAGCAACCTCTTTTACCGAAGCTTGGCCGACTGCACGACAACGTTCATCGAGAGTGACCTGAGCTACTTGACAATGGTCAGGGGGGACGCTGCCCCAAGAGACAGCTCTTTCGGAGAGCGTTTGAATCGGAGGCGCTGACAATGGTGAATCAGGAGAACGAGTTGCCTCAAGCTTTGCGCGAGTTTGCCCAGAAGTACCCGCAAGTGTGGGAAGCGTATAATCAACTGGGAAAAGCCGCGGCTGAGGCCGGACCACTGGATGAGCGAACACAACGATTGGTGAAATTGGCGCTCGCAATCGGCGCCGGTCGGCAAGGAGCCGTGCATTCACATGCGCGACGCGCTTTGAAAGCCGGCGTGAGCGCCGACGAGTTGATTCATGTGGGGCTTCTGGCCATCACGACGATTGGTTGGTCGGGCGCATTTGCTGCCATCACGTGGATGATGGATGTGCTGCCCACAGCAAACGAGTGAATCGGCCTGATCGCTCACCATTGGCGAATTTTTATTGAACATGCGCTCGCCTGCAGGCTCACGCGCAGGCGTACATCATGGCATAGAGCGCCAGACAGCCCTGTGCGTGAAAGGCGCTGCGCCAGAGTGTCCGCTCTTAGGACTTGGAAACTTACGAAGACTCAGTAGAAGCTCGATTGTGACGATAGATCGCATGAGGAAGATCGCGTCAATACGGCGGCTGGAGATTGAATGATTGCACACAGGGGAGACCTGCGATGAGAAGTCCAATGATGAACCAGCAGAAAAGGCGTCAGCCGATTGTCGAGGCTCCGAAGCGACCACGCGGACGAGTCACGGTGTTGGAGGGACGGTGCAAAGGCTGCGAGTTTTGCGTTGAGTTCTGTCCCAAGGATGTCCTGGCGATGTCGCCAAAATTTAATGCGAAAGGGTATCACTTCCCTGTCGCGGTGCGAGCGGAGGAGTGCGTCAACTGTCAACTGTGCTACTACCTGTGTCCCGAATTTGCGATCTTCGTCACGGCAGTAAACGAAAGGAATGAGAATCGAAAGAACAGACTATTGAAAGAGGGTTAAGGATGCGTCGCCCAGCAGTACTGACAGGTGAACATTTTCTCTTAGGCGATTTTGCTTGCGCTGAAGGCGCGCTGGCAGCCGGCTGCACATTCTTTGCGGGCTACCCGATCACGCCCAGCACGGAGGTCGCTGAGCGGATGGCGGAGCGGTTGCCGGAGATTGGCGGTTTGTACATTCAAATGGAAGATGAGATTGCTTCGGCAACGGCGATTTTGGGCGCCGCCTGGGCTGGCGCGAAAACGATGACGTCTACCTCCGGTCCCGGTTTCTCGCTCATGATGGAAGCGATTGGGCTTGGCGTGTTGACCGAAACGCCGACTGTGATCATCAACGTGCAACGGGCTGGGCCTTCGACAGGCTTACCCACAATGGTCGGTCAGGGCGATATGATGCAGGTGCGATGGGGTTCGCATGGTCCTTATGAAATCATTGCGGTTGTGCCAGCATCAGCGCAGGAATGCTTCGATTTGACCATCCGCGCGTTCAATCTGTCGGAGCGGTATCGCCTGCCGGTGTTCGTCATGACCGATGAAGAGATCGGACACCTCACGGAGAAAGTCGTCATCCCGCCGGCGGAAAAACTGGACATCTGGCAACGAAGACAGCCTACGGTCGAGCCGCAGTTTTTCAAGACGTACCAAACCAACAGTGACCTCGTCCCGGCGATGGCGCATGCGGGCAGTCCATATCGAGTCTTTTTTGAAAGCCTCACGCACGATGATCGCGGTTATCCTGTGATGAAAGCCGATGCACACGAAAGGCTGGTCCGGCGACTGATTCAGAAAATCCACGTCAACAGACATGACATCATGCAGTGGGAAGAGCGCGACATTGGCGACGCCGAGGTGGTCGTGCTCTCCTACGGCATCTCTGCCCGCATCGCCAGACGAGCTATTGCGCTGGCGCGGTCCAAAGGCGTCAAGGTTGGTCTATTCCGGCTGATCACGGCCTGGCCGTTCCCCGACGAACGTGTGACAGCCATTTCCAAAAACATCAAAGGCTTTGTCGTTCCGGAAATCAACTATGGGCAGATGGCGCGCGAAGTCGAACGCGCCGCCGTTGACGCGTGTCAGGTGTTGCTGGTGCCGCACGCTGGCGGCGATATTCACGAGCCGGAGACAATCTTGGAAGCCATCATGCGAGTCCATCAAGGGAAAGCGCCAAGGCGAGGGGATTTGTGCTGCTGATAACCGGGCGCATGCGTGAGCATGCCAATGAACACAATGTGGGTTGTCAAGACGATGATAGCGCAATTCATCATACCAGTGACGCTGGCTGTCGCCCATGCGCCACAGAGCAAGGAGGCGGGCGAAACGGAACGGCTGCGCCTGCCCACGCCACGACTGGAGAGCGCGGTGTCGCTGGAACGAGCGTTGCATCAACGCCGCTCGGTTCGAGAATTCGACAGCAAGCGGATGATCTCGTTGGAAGAGATTTCACAACTGCTCTGGTCGGCTCAAGGCATCACGGCCAGCGGAGGGTTTCGGACAGCCCCTTCGGCCGGCGCGCTCTATCCGCTTGAAGTCTACCTGGTGGCAGGCCACGTACAAAACCTGCCAGCGGGCATTTACCACTACCAACCGGACGGCCATCAGCTCAGGCGCGTGGCGCTTGGCGACCGACGAAAGCAGATAGCTCGCGCGGCCCTACAGCAAGAGGCATTGTATGAAGCTCCTGCCACCATCGTCTTTTCCGTCATCTATGAGCGCACCACACAGAAGTATCGTGAGCGTGGAAGGCAATACGCCCTGATCGAAGTCGGGCACGCGGCGCAAAATGTATTGTTGCAGGCCGTCGCGCTAGGACTCGGCGCTGTGCCGATCGGCGCCTTTTACGATCACGAACTGCGGCAGGTGATGGGCATGAAGGGTCATGAAGAACCTATTTACCTCATCCCTGTCGGAAAGAAGCGGAGCTGAGATTTGAACATGGTCAAAACCAACGAAAGTCGGGTTTAGGTTATGGCGCGGATTGGAGTCTTTGTCTGTCATTGTGGCGAAAACATTGCTCGCACGGTTGACGTGGCGCGCATCACCGAAGAGGCACGCTCGCTGCCCGGTGTTGTCTGCGCGTGCGATTACCGCTACGTCTGCTCCGAGCCTGGACAAAAACTGATCCGTGAGGCAATCAGCGAGCATCGCCTGACCGGCGTTGTGGTCGCCGCGTGTTCTCCACTCATGCACGAGACAACGTTCCGTCGCGCTTCGGCCGCCGCTGGGTTAAATCCCTATCGAGTGGAGATGGCCAACATCCGAGAACATTGCTCATGGGTGCATCAAGACCGAGAGGCAGCCACAGCAAAAGCGAGCGAGCTGATTCGGATGCTTGTCGAAAAGGTCAAGCGCGCGCGACCGCTGCAACCGATTCGGGTTCCGATCACGCGAACGGCGCTGGTCATCGGCGGCGGCATCGCCGGCATCCAGGCGACGCTTGATCTGGCCAATGCTGGCTACAAGGTCACGCTGGTGGAACGCGCGCCGACCATCGGCGGGAACATGGCGCGGCTGTCCGAAACATTTCCTACGCTCGATTGCTCACAGTGCATCCTCACGCCGCGTATGGTGGAGGTCAGCCGCCACCCCAATGTAGAACTCTTGACCTATTCTGAAGTCGAGGAAGTGTCGGGTTACATCGGGAACTTCAAAGTGAAGATTCTGAGAAAACCGCGCTACGTGCGGGAAGACCTCTGCACCGCCTGTAACGACTGTGTCGCCGTGTGCCCTGTGTCAGTGCCCAATGAGTTTGATCGTGGCTTGAGCTGGCGCAAGGCCATCTACATTCCGTTTCCACAGGCTGTGCCCGCTGTCTACACGCTCGATGAGAAGAATTGCCTTGGGCTCAGTCCGCTAGCCTGCGAAAAATGCGCGCAGACATGCCTTCCCAAGGCAATTGACTTTGATCAAAAGCCGCAGGTGCTGGAGCGCGACGTTGGAGCCATCATCGTTGCCACTGGGTACGAGTTACTTCCTGCCGAGCAGGCGCGCGAATATGGATGGGGCGTGCATCCTGACGTGGTGGATGGCTTGGAATTTGAACGGATGCTTTCGGCTTCGGGACCGACGGGCGGAGAAGTACGTAGGCCATCGGATCATCGCGTTCCCAAGAACGTCGTCTTCATTCAATGTGTCGGTTCGCGCGACCCGGCGCACGGCGTTCCGTACTGCTCGAAGATCTGCTGCATGTATACGGCCAAGCATGCGCTGCTCTACAAGCACAAGGTGCACGACGGTAGGGCCTATGTTTTCTACATGGACATCCGCGCCGGCGGAAAAGGATTTGAAGAGTTCATTCAGCGCGTGATGGAACAAGAGCGCGTGCTTTACATTCGCGGGCGTGTTTCGCGGGTGATCCCGTTGGATGGGAAGATGCTCGTGCAGGGAGTTGACACGCTCAGCAATCAAAAGGTTGAAATACCGGCAGACCTGGTGGTGCTGGCCACGGCCATGGTGGCATCGTCGCAAAACGGCCTGGCCAGCAAACTGCGCATTGTCGCCGATGAGCACGGCTTTTTCAAAGAAGCGCATCCGAAACTGCGTCCCGTTGAGACGCTGACTTCAGGCGTGTTTATTGCCGGAGCGGCGCAGGCTCCGAAAGATATTCTGGAGACGGTCGCGCAAGCAAGCGGCGCTGCCAGCAAGGCGCTGGAGCTCTTTTCCAGAGGTGAGATCGAGCGAGAGCCGACCGTGGCGCGCGTCAACGAAGCGACCTGCGTGGCCTGCTTCGATTGTCGTCGCGTCTGTCCTTTCGGGGCGATCGAAGCAAAAGAAATTCGCGACAAACAAGGACGCCTCATGAAAACCGTTGCCGGTGTCAACGAAGCTGTCTGTAGCGGATGCGGCGCGTGCGCCGTCGCTTGTCGCAACCACAGCATGGACCTGCTGGGATACACCGACGAAGAGATATTCTCAGAGGTGTTAGCTCTAGCATAGGATTATGAAAGACCAGGTCGAACGGAAAACAAAGATTGCTGCCTTCGTCTGCAACTGGTGCAGTTACGCCGGCGCAGACGCTGCCGGGACGAGCCGCCTGCAATACGACGACGGCGTGCGCATTATTCGATTTCCTTGCACAGGGCGGATTGATCCGCTCTTCATCATCAAAGCACTGGAACAGGGCGTTGACGGCGTTTTGGTCTCCGGTTGCCATCCTGGCGATTGTCATTACGCGACCGGCAATCTGTTGGCGCGGAGGCGATTCAACATCTTCCGCAAATTGATGCTGTTTTTGGGACTGGATGAGCGGCGGCTGCAATTTGCCTGGGTTTCGGCAGCCGAAGGCGCGAAATGGACAGCAGTGGTCAATACCGTCGCCGATGAGATCAAGCAGTTGAGCGGCGAACCATTCACCTGGGCAACGCCTCCTGCCGACGGTAAAAAGGCACAATCACTGCGCGAGCAAATCGCAGCGATTGAACAGGCTCACCGCGTTGCATTCCAGGAGTCAAGTATTGAAGCCCAGGAAGCCGCCATGACGCAGCAATTGCGGCAACAGGCCAAGCAATTGTTAGACGCGAGCGAGGTCAACGCTGTGCTGGGCTACACCAGTGGAACGCTCCCCCAAACAGCGAACTCATTCTTCGCATTGTCGCCAGACGTCGCCGATCAACTCGTTTGGAATCGCTACTGTCAGACGAATCTGGCTGTGTACCTGACCCGGCCGCTCGTTCGCAAGCTTGGTAAGATCGCCGTGGTCGTCAAACCGTGTGATGCGAGGGCCGTCGTCGGGCTTCTGCAGGAACATCAGATTCAGCGCCACGAGGTGCATCTCATCGGTATGGTGTGTCAAGGCGTTGAGACGGGCGGAGCGATGGCACTGAAATGTCTCTCCTGCACGCAGCGCACGCCAACGTTGTATGACACGCTCATCGGAGCAGGCGGTGAACGACCGACCGCTTCGAGCAATCCACTGGACGAGATTGTTCGCCTGCTCGACAACGCCTCGCCAGAGCAACGATGGAACTTCTGGCAGGACGAATTCAGCCGCTGCATTCGCTGCTATGCGTGCCGCGCGGTCTGTCCTTTCTGCTATTGCGAGACGTGCATCACCGATAAACATCGGCCACAGTGGATCACGCCAAGCGCGCAGCCAGAAGGAAACACGGCCTGGAATATCATTCGCGCCGCGCACTTGGCAGGCCGATGCGTCGGTTGCAACGAGTGCGCTCGGGTTTGCCCTGTCAACATACGATTGGACATTCTCAATCGAAAGATCGCTATCGAGATTAAGAACGAATTTGATTATGAAGCGGGACAGTCGGTGGAGAGCGCGCCGCCACTGGCTACTTATCGGCCCGATGATCAGCAGGAGTTCATCCGATGACTCTTTACCTGATTCAAGAGCAGTATCTGCGTGACTGGTTGGCTGAGATCATAGCTACCGGCAGACGCGTGATCGCGCCTCAATCAGAGAACGGCCTTGTCGTCTATCGTGAGGTCACCCGCGCCGAGACGATTGATCTTCACGCGCGCGCCAAGCCGGACTTCTCGTTCAAGCACATACTCTTCCCGCAGACGGAGACCGTGTTTCGGTACGAGTGGAGAGAGCGAAGGCCCGTTGTTGAAGATGCTGCCGCAGAAACGAGCGCCGACGCGGAGAATGCTAGCGCATCCGTCCAAGGCGAGGTGGTTGTTGTCGGCGCCACGCCGTGCGATGCTGCTTCGCTGCTTGTGTTGGATCATGTCTTTCTTGCTGATCCGCCTGATCCGTTCTATGCGCGGCGAAGAGAGAACCTCATCGTCATCGGGCGTAGTTGTTCGCATGCGCAGCCGGAGTGCTTCTGCACGACGGTTGGCCTGTCGCCTGTTTCGACCCAGGGCTGCGACATCTTCCTCATGCCGCTCGGAGCTGATCTGTGTGATGAACTCGATATTGGTTCCGGATTTGTCGCGGAAGTCCTGAGTGAAAAGGGCGAAGCACTGGTGGCCAATGTGAAGGCTACGTGGGTTAAGCCGAACGGCAGCGACCACAGCACCTGGTTGAATGAGCTGAAAGCCGCTCACCTGCGCGCCGTGCAGGCGGAGATGCTGCCTCGACGGGCGCTCACTCCTTCGCCAGATGAGCTGAAGAAAGATTTCGAGCATCCCGCCTGGGAAGAGATTGCCCGCGCCTGTTTGAGCTGCGGCGTATGCGCGTTCGTTTGCCCCACGTGTCATTGCTACGACCTGTCTGAAGAGCGCCAGGGGCGCATCTGGAGCCGCTGCCGGAATTGGGATTCCTGCGCGTTTGGCTACTTCACCCTTCATGCGTCGGGGCACAATCCACGTCCAACCGCTCTGGAGCGGTATCGGCAACGGGTGATGCATAAGTTCTGCTACTTTCTTGAGGCCACCGGCGCCAATATGTGCGTCGGGTGCGGGCGCTGCGTTAAATTCTGCCCTGTCGGCCTAGACATTTATCAAGCGAGAGCGCGATGGCCATGAAGAATCCTTACGTACCGAGTATTCTCACGGTGGATGAGATCCGGGATGAGACGCCCGATGTCCGCACGCTACGCTTGCGCTTGCCGAGCAACGGCAGCCGACTGAGCTGGCGCGCCGGCCAGTTTGCCCAATTTACTGTATTCGGTGTCGGCGAGTGCCCGTTCACGTTTGCCAACTCGCCGACACGCGCCGAGTACGTCGAATGCACATTCAAACTGATGGGCAAAGTGACCGGCGCATTGCGCGAGCTCGCCGTCGGAGACGCGGTCGGCTTGCGTGGTCCCTATGGGAATTTCTTCCCGCTGGAGAGCTGGCGCGGACGCAATTTGATCTTCGTCGGGGGCGGCATCGGGATGGCAGCGTTGCGAGCGCCTTTGCAGTTTGTGCTCGATCATCGCAAGGACTATGGCGAGATTCTCATCCTCAATGGCGCGCGGACCGTGGCTGATCTCGTCTACAAAGAGGAGATGAACGAATGGAGCGCGTTTGATGGCGTGAAACTCATTCGCACGGTTGATCCCGGCGGGGAGACGCCGGAGTGGGACGGCGAGGTCGGACTGGTGCCGCACGTGTTTGAAAAAATCGCGCCCACGCCGAGCGATTCAATTGTCATCACCTGTGGTCCGCCCATCATGATTCATTTCATGCTGCTGACACTGGAAAAATGCGGCTATCCCAAAGAGCGCGTCGTGACGACGTTGGAAAACAAGATGAAATGCGGATTCGGAAAATGCGGACGTTGCAACGTGGGCAGCGTCTATGTGTGCAAAGATGGACCAGTGTTTACAGCAGCGCAATTGGAGCGACTGCCCAAGGAGTTCTAAACCTATGCCAATGGTACGCGAGGAACGCTCGATAGAATTCATCGAGGAAGAACGGTACGAGGATGTGCTGGAACAGCTCGTTCACCCGGCAGAATGGGCGCTGCGCGTTGATCGTATTCCGCACATTTGGTGTTCAGGCTGCGGAATCGGAACGGCTTTGGTTGCCTTCATCGAAGCATTGAAAGAGCTGCAGATTGATCTGCATAAGCTCTGCGTCGTCTCCGGCATTGGCTGCACCGGGCGTGTGGCCGGCTATATGCACTGTAACAGCTTCCACACGACACATGGTCGCGCCATTCCATTTGCCATCGGGTTGCATCTTGTCAACCCGGAGTTGAAGGTCGTGGTCTTCAGCGGAGACGGCGATATTGTGGCCATCGGCGGCAACCATTTCATCCATGCTGCGCGGCGCAATGTGGACATCACGGTGATCTGTGTGAACAACTTCAACTACGGCATGACCGGTGGACAGAGCGGCCCGACGACTCACATGGGCGGAAAGACCACAACCACGCCTTACGGGAATGTTGAGTACGGGTTCAATCTGCCGCTGCTGGCGGCAGCCAGCGGAGCCACCTATGTCGCCCGCTGGACAACGCTGGACCCACGACGACTCCGACACTCGATGGTCGAAGCGCTCAACAAGCGAGGTTTCTCGTTCGTGGAAGTGATCTCGCCGTGCCCAACCAATTACGGCAGGCGAAACAAAATCGGCGAAGCGATCGAGGAGATGCGCTACTACCGGGAAAACACCGTTATCAAACATAATGCCTCGTTTGACGAAACAGAACTGAGGCTGGGCGGTCCCATTGTGTGTGGGAGGTTCGTTGATAAGGAAAAGCCTACGTTCCTTGATCTGGTGCGGGCCGAAATTGATCGAAAGGCTCAACAGGAGTGAACCATGAGAATGCTTGAGCTGCCTCAGAGACGCTGGGCAAAAGAAAAGGCAGCCCCCTTGTCGGTGAGGTGAACCATGAGAATGCCTGAGCTGCTTCAGATACGCATCAGTGGATTCGGCGGTCAGGGTGTCGTGATGATGGGATACGTGCTCGGAAAAGCCGCCTCCATTTTCGAGCAGAAAAACGCCACGCTCTCCCAATCGTATGGGCCGGAATCGCGCGGCGGCGCGAGCGCCTGCGACGTGCTCATCTCGCCTGATGAAATTGATTATCCAAAGGTCACTGAGCCGGACGTTTTAGTCGTGCTCTCGCAAGACGCCTATAATACCTACGGACGAAAGCGCCCGCAGCATTGCACGTTTATTATTGAGGAAGAGCTGGTCGAACTCAGCGACGAGGACAAACAGCAGACCGTCTACGCCATTCCGGCCACGCGGATGGCCGAAGAATTAGGCAAAAAGATCGTTGCTAACATGGTGATGTTAGGATTCGTAGCAGCCATCACTTCGTGCGTGGGCAAAGAGGCGCTCAAGCACGCAATTGCCACAACCGTGCCTAAGGGGACGGAGCAGCTCAATCTCAAAGCATTCGAAGCCGGCTATCAGTTCGGCGTTTCGGTTCAAGAGATGGACTCCGTCACCCTTGCCGTGAGGTAACCATGCGCGCGCTCATTCACAAAAACAACATGCAGGAGAAGGACCTGCTTCGTGAAGTCGAAGAACTGAGCGGCCAGAACCTTTATGCCTGCTACCAGTGTGGCAAGTGCACGGCGGGCTGTCCGCTTGCGTTTTCGATGGACATTCTGCCACATACGATCATTCGATTGATGCAGCTTGGTCAACTGGAACCCGTGCTCAGCAGCAATACGCCTTGGCACTGCGCGGCGTGTCTGACATGCTCTTCACGCTGTCCGAAGGGGGTTGATCTGGCGCGTGTGATGGAAGCATTACGCGCGCTGCTGATTCGCGCGGGATACGCGCCGATTCAGGTCTTTCGCTTGCCAGCGGAACTGGCGGCTCAGTTGCCACAGCAAGCAGCCGTCAGCGCGTTGAGAAAACATTCGGGGTGAAAAATGAAACTGCTCTACTATCCAGGTTGCACGTTGCGCACGGTCGCCCAGACGTTCGACCTCTCGGCCAAAGCGGTGGCCGCTGCGCTGGATATTGAACTGGTGGAGCTGACCGATTTCACCTGCTGTGGCGGCCTATTCCCGCAGACGACCGACAACCTTATGTCTTTGCTTGCGCCGGCGCGCGTGCTGGTACACGCGCAACGCACCGATCCTGCACAGCGCCTGATGACGCTCTGCACGTTCTGCTACAACACGCTCAAGCGCACCCATTACACGCTGGCGCAGGATGCCCAAAAACGCGCCATCGTCTCCGAATATCTGGAAGAACCCTATCGAGCTGAGGTCCGGGTGGTGCATCTGCTGGAGGTGCTGCGAGACGACATCGGCTATGAAGCGATCAGTCAGAAAATCGCGGCCAACGGCGCTGTGCAGGCCCTTCAGGGCGCGCGCGTCGCTCCGTATTACGGTTGCTTGTTACTGCGACCTTCAGACGAAATCGGCATGGACGACCCGGAACAGCCCACCATCTTGGAGGACCTGCTGCACACGCTCGGCTGCACCGTAGTGGACTTTCCCTGGAAGACTGAGTGCTGCGGCTCGTTTCTCTCGGTCAGCAAGCCGGAACTGGCGCGTCAATGTTCACAAACGATTGTTCAGCGGGCGACCCAGCTTGGAGCCGAGATGCTTGTGACAACCTGTCCGCTTTGCTCCTACAACATCGCCTATATGGGACCGAATCATACGGCGATGACGGTCGCGTACTTTACCCAGCTTCTGGGCTTGGCGCTGGGGCTCGATCAGGACCAACTCGGCTTGCGCACGGACGCGCTTCACCAACAGATGACCTCACAATGGAAAGGAGGAGCAATATGAAGGTGATCGCTGACTTTTCATTGATTCCGCTCGGTGTTGGCATTTCGCTTTCACCATACATCGCCGAGTGCGAGAAGATTCTCAAAGAAAGCGGATTGAAGATTCATCTGCATGCGCATGGAACCAATATTGAAGGCGAATGGGATGAGGTCATGGCGGCCATTCGGCAGTGTCACGAAGTGATCCATCAGCGCGGCGTGCCGCGCATCTCCAGTTTTGTGAAGATCGGAACCCGTGTTGATCGCGATCAAACGATGGAAGACAAAGTGCGCAGTGTCGAAGAAAAATTATCAGGATGAGAGGCGCTTATGGAAACACTCGTTGAAGTGCTCGAAAAACAGAGCGAATTGAATGAAGCGGTGCAGCCTCGCCTGATCAGCATCTCGATTGCCGGCAAGCGCTACGCCGTGCCGGAAGGGCTGACAATCCTGAAGGCGCTGGAGTATGCCGGCTACCGACTCGTGCGCGGCGTTGGCTGTCGTGGGGGCTTCTGCGGCGCATGCGCCACGGTCTACCGGGTCGCTGACGATTACCGTCTGAAGATCGGCTTGGCCTGCCAGACGATGATCGAAGAGAATATGTACCTGACGCAGATTCCCTTCTATCCCGCGCAAAAGGCGACATACGACCTGCGGGCGCTGCGCCCTGCTGGCGACGTGTTCATCCGTTTTTATCCGGAAATCCTCCGCTGCTTACAGTGCAACACCTGTCGAAAAGTTTGTCCCCAAGACCTTGACGTCATGCGCTACATCGCCGCCGCGCAGCGGGGCGAGGTAGACCGCGTCGCCGATCTGTCGTTCGATTGTTTACAGTGCGGCCTGTGCGCGAGCCGTTGTCCGGCAGAGATCGCCCACTACCACGTGGCGCAGTTGGGAAGGCGCTTGTACGGACGGTATCGGCAGCCACTGGCGGCGCATCTGAGCCGACGTTTGGCAGAAATCACCGAGGGGCAGTTCGATGATGAACTGTCCAGATTGCAGCGCATGAGCCGACAGGAGTTGGAGTCGCTCTACGCGCAGCGCGAGATTGAGCCGGAAGAAACCACGCCGGCAAAGAAAGACGAAGATTAAAAGGAGCAGAATGCTATGCCATATCCGGAATGTATGCACGCTTCGCTTCTTGCAGTCGAGGCCACGCGCGCTCGCCGATTGAAAGAGACCATGCCCCGCATGTCGCTCGCTGCAAAACAGCAGGTGCTGGAGTCGTTTCATCCCGACTATCGAGCTGAGAGCTTTCGGCCACTGGCCGTTGGGCCGAATAGAGGTGACCGCGTCCCTCACGAGCTGGCCGACCTGCTAGAAGCTCGCAGCCGCATTGATCCGGCCATGTTCGATGTGACCCGCATTGACTACGATACTGACGTGTTGATTCTGGGCGGCGGGGGCGCAGGGACAGCAGCCGCATTGACAGCCGCGGAGCAAGGCGTCCGCGTGTTGCTCGCCACCAAATTGCGCTGGGGCGATTCCAACACCATCATGGCGCAAGGCGGCATCCAGGCCGCAGACAAGGAGAATGACTCGCCCGCTCAACATTACCTGGACCTTGTCGGTGGAGGCGGCTTTGTGAATATCCCGGAATTGGCCCGCGCATTAGTGACAGACGCGCCGGCTATCATCCGCTGGCTCGAGGAGCTCGGCGTCATGTTCGATAAGGAGCCGGATGGAACGATGCGCACCGTACATGGCGGCGGCACGTCGCGCCGACGGATGCATTCGTGTCGTGACTATACCGGCATGGAAATCATGCGCGTGCTGCGCGACGAGGCTCGCAATCGCGGCATCCAGGTCCTGGAATTTTCTCCAGCCGTCGAATTGCTGCTGGACGAGTCCGGCCAGTGCGCCGGCGCGATCTTGTGTGATCTGGAGACGGAAGAATTCTTTGTCGTGCGCGCGCGCTCGACCATCATCGCCACCGGCGGCATGGGACGATTGCACGTGCAGGGATTCCCCACGACCAATCATTACGGCGCCACAGCCGACGGCATCGTACTGGCATACCGAGCAGGCGCCCGACTCGTCTTTATGGACACGGTTCAGTACCATCCCACCGGCGTGGCCTATCCCGAACAGATTCTCGGTCAACTAGTGACCGAAAAAGTGCGTGGCTTAGGCGCTCAGTTGCTCAACGTCGAAGGCGAGCAGTTCGTCAACGAATTAGAGACGCGCGATCTGGTCTCAGCCGCCATCATCCGGGAATGCACTCAGCGCAATCGTGGCGTCGTCACACCCACCGGCATGCTCGGCGTCTGGCTCGATACGCCGATGATTGACATCAAACGCGGACCCGGAACGACAGCGCGAGCGCTGCCCGCGATGGTGCGACAGTACAAACGCTACGGCATTGACATCACCAGCGAGCCGATCCTTGTCTATCCTACACAGCATTATCAAAATGGGGGCATCCTGATCAATGAACGAGCTGAGACCAGTATCCCAGGTCTCTATGTGGCTGGTGAAGCCAGCGGCGGCGTGCACGGGCGAAACCGTCTGATGGGAAATTCCTTGCTCGACATCCTTGTGTTTGGCCGTCGCGCCGGGCAAACGGCCGCGCGCGCCGCTCTGCAGACCAGACTCGGAGCGCTGACGCTGAGGCACGTTGAGCAATACCATCACGCGCTGGCTGCCACCGGCAGCCTCAACGGGTTGATCGCCCCGATGATTCTCCCGGATTATACTTCGCCGGCGAGCAAGATTCGGCGCCAGGGCGGGATACCGATCGGTTGATGGGATTGACACAGAATCAAACCAATTTTAGTCCTGAGAGGAAACGTATGAACCACACAGACCTGAATGCATGGGTTGATCAGGCAGCAGCACTGACCACACCCGACAACATTTACTGGTGCGATGGGTCGCAACAGGAATATGACCGCTTTATCGAACAGGGGTTGCGAGACGGAACATTCCTGGAGCTAAACCGGCAAACGTATCCCAACTGCTACCTGCACCGCAGCCACCCACAGGATGTAGCTCGAACCGAGCATCTGACGTTCATTTGCACGCGCCATCGCGATGATGCAGGCCCAAACAACAACTGGATGGACCCCGCCGAAGCCAAAGAGAGAGTGGGAGCGCTGTTCCGCGGCTGCATGAAGGGACGAACAATGTATGTCATTCCCTACTTGATGGGACCGGTTGGTTCGCCTTACAGTCGCGTCGGTGTGCAGGCAACCGATAGCCTCTATGTCGCCGCCAGCATGCATATCATGACACGGGTGGGAAAGCCTGCATTGGACCACCTGAAGCAGACCAACAACTTTGTGCCGGGGTTACACTCCGTTGGCGACCTGTCGCCGGAGCGCCGGTACATCCTTCATTTTCCTGAAGAGCAATTGATTTGGAGCTACGGCTCGGGTTACGGAGGCAATGCGCTGCTCGGAAAGAAATGCTTCTCACTGCGCATCGCCAGTTGGCTCGCGCGACAGGAAGGATGGATGGCCGAGCACATGCTGATTATCGGGTTTGAAGAACCGAGCGGCGAGATCACCTACGTGGCTGCTGCATTTCCGAGCGCCTCGGGCAAGACCAATTTCGCGCTTATGCTCCCTGCGTTGGCGGGCTATAAAGTCTGGACGGTCGGCGATGACATCGCCTGGATGTTCATTGACGAGGAAGGACAATTGCGAGCGATCAATCCCGAAGCCGGCATGTTCGGCGTCGCTCCCGGCACCGGACCGCACACCAATCCGGTCGCGCTGGAGATGCTCAAGAAGAACTCGCTGTTCACCAACGTCGGTCTAACCCCGACGAAGGAACCGTGGTGGGAAGGCATCGGGACAGAGCCGATGGAAGGACTGGTCAACTGGAAAGGAGAACCATGGAAACCCGAAGGCGAGCCGGTCGCTCATCCAAACTCGCGGTTCACCACGCCGCTCCGTCAATGCCCGATCATCTCGCCGCACTGGGAAGACCCCAAGGGCGTCCCGATTTCGGCCATCATCTTTGGCAGCCGGCGCTCAGCCGTCGTGCCACTGGTGATGCAGGCGCTCTCCTGGCAACATGGAGTCTTTATGGGCTCCGGCATGGGCGCCGAGACGACCGCAGCAGCCGTCGGCCGTGTGGGCGTCAAGCGGCGTGACCCGATGGCCATGCTTCCCTTCTGCGGCTATCACATGGGCGACTACTTCCGCCACTGGCTTGAGATGGGAAAGCGCCTCAAGAAGCCCCCGCTCATCTTTCGCGTCAATTGGTTCCGAAAGGATGCTGAAGGCGACTTTCTCTGGCCCGGATTCGGAGAAAATGCCCGCGTGCTGAAATGGATCGTAGACCGCGTACGCGGTAAGGGCGAAGCGAAGGAAACACCCATTGGCCTCTTGCCAACGCCTGACGCTATTGATGTAAGCGACCTTCCACTGAAACCGGGAGCAATGCAAGAGCTCACCTCAGTGGATGTGCCGGGCTGGCTCAATGCTGTCCGTGAGCTGGAAGAATTCTATAGCCAGTTCGGCGAGCGACTCCCACAGGAAATCACGAATGAACTGAAACAACTCGAAGCGCGGTTGCAGGCGATGTAGACAAGCCGCGCCGAAAACAACGACCCTGTGCTGGACCGATAAGGAATGAAATGCTGACCAAGGGTTCGCTCCGCTTATCAGCTTGTATGATTTTGCCGCGTGCCGGACTGATAAGGAATGAAATCCTGATGAAGGGAGTCAGTGAATGAGTTCCGCTTCTGGATGCTTTCGAGCCGTTGATCAACAATGCGTCACTGAGACGGGTCAAGTCAGCGCCAGGCCTGACACGACCTCGTATCAGATAACTGTCTCGCCTATGATCTGAGTTCTCTGGTGTTTCAACTTTACTTCTGGAGGTGATCTATGAGTAGAACCATCAAACGCAATCTTAAATTCGTGATCGTGGTCTTTATTATGGCTCTTGGCTTGAGCATTCTTTATGATGCC